>JAGZCC010000096.1 GCA_018369555.1 Thomasclavelia spiroformis | reverse complement strand
GTATACCACCTCTACTAAATTATACAATTAAATAGAGAAGGTTACTAGAAACATAAGGAAGTTGTTTGATTAAATATTTGTGTCCGCGCAGTGAAGCGCGGGGAAATGGAGAAAATTATGAAACAAAAAGTAAGAAAAGCAATTATACCAGCAGCTGGATTAGGAACAAGATTTTTACCAGCAACTAAAGCATTAGCAAAGGAGATGTTACCGATTGTCGATACACCGACAATTCAATATATTATTCAAGAAGCGGTTGATAGTGGAATTGAAGAAATTTTGATTATTACTAACAGTAATAAACATTCAATGGAAAATCATTTTGATAAAAATTATGAATTAGAAGCTCGTTTGACTGAATCTGGAAAAATAGAACAAGTGAAGATGATTCAAGATATTGCTAATATGGCAAATATTTATTATATTCGTCAAAAAGAACCAAAAGGGTTAGGACATGCGGTATTATGTGCAAAATCATTTATTGGTGATGAACCTTTTGCGGTCTTATTAGGTGATGATATTGTTGTAAATGATGGAGGAGAACCAGCATTAAAACAATTAATTGATGCCTATATGTCTAAGGAGGCATCGGTGGTAGGAGTACAAACAGTTCCTCATCAAGATGTATGTAAATATGGAATCGTTAGCCCATCTAAAACGCATTCAATTGAATGTAATGGAAGATTGGTTAAATTAAGTGATATGGTTGAAAAACCTGAGGTAGATAAAGCACCAAGTGATATGGCAGTGTTAGGAAGATATGTATTAACACCAAAAGTATTTGAGTTATTAGAAACTCAAGGTAAAGGAGCTGGTGGAGAAATCCAATTAACTGATGCGATTAAACGTTTAATGGATATTCAAGCAGTTTATGCATATGATTTTGAGGGGATTCGTTATGATGTAGGTGATAAATTTGGTTTTATAAAAGCAACGATTGATTTTTCGTTAAATCGTGATGATTTAAAAGAAAAAGTACGTGAATATATTGAATCGATTGTAAAGGAAGATAAGTAATGAGTTTTCAAGAAAAATATCAAGAATATAAGCAAAGAAAAGAAGCAAAAGCATTTTTTAATCAAAATAATGCTGAAAAAGTACTTGGTAAAGATTATTTGATGGCTTTTTTGATTGGGACAGGTGTTTCGATTGTTTTAGGTTTTATTATGGAAACAATAATTTATAAAACGGGTATTAATTTTTCTTATATTGCTTTTTTGGTTGGTTTTTTAGAGGCGGCGGCAATAAAAAAGTTTTTAAATAAAAGTGGAACTAATTTAGCGATAATTGCAGTAATATCCTATATATTAGGAGTATTAATTGCACAAACACTTTATTTAACAATGTTGATGCCTTTAGTTAATGGACAGTTATTTATTACTGTATTTATAACATGTTTTAAAAATTTATTTATCGGTGATCTTTTAGGGACAATTATCTTTTTATTTGGAGCAGTAGCTGCATATATGACTTTGAGAGATTAGATATTATTAAGCTTGTTGGTCAATTTAATTGAATAATAAGCTTTTTTTGAAATGGTATTGTAATAAAATTATGATAAAGAATATGTTTTGTAAGTGTCTTTCAGTATTTATAACTAGCAAATACATAGGGGACGTAGTATAATATATTTATGCAAAAGGAGGATTTATAAAAATGGCTAAAAAGTATTTATCAATGGATGGTAATACGGCTGCTGCTCATGTAGCATATGCATTTACAGAAGTAGCAAGTATTTATCCAATTACACCTTCATCTCCAATGGCTGAAAATGCCGAAGCGTGGGCTGCTCAAGGAAAGAAAAATATCTTTGGCTCACCGGTTAAAGTAATTGAAATGCAATCAGAAGCTGGAGCTGCGGGTGCTGTCCATGGGGCGTTACAAGGTGGGGCTTTAGCAACAACTTTTACAGCATCTCAAGGACTGTTGTTGATGATTCCTAATTTATATAAGATTGCAGGGGAGTTGTTGCCAGGAGTTTTTCATGTTTCTGCTCGTGCGCTTGCGACTAGATCATTAAATATTTTTGGAGATCATCAAGATATTTATGCATGTCGTCAAGTGGGAATGCCGATGATTTGTTCTCATTCTGTTCAAGAAGTAATGGATCTAGGAGGAATTGCACATTTAACTGCAATCAAAGGATCTGTTCCTGTCATGCATTTTTTTGATGGATTTAGAACATCACATGAAATTCAAAAGGTTGAAGTAATGGATTATGATGTACTTGCAAGTTTATTAGATCGTGAAGCACTTGCAAAATACAAAAAACAAGCTTTGAATCCACATACTAATCCAGTAGAACGTGGTGGAGCGGAAAATGATGATATCTATTTCCAAGGACGTGAAGCACAAAATAAACATTTTGATGCAGTAGTTGAAATTGTTGCTGATTATATGAAAAAGATTTCAGAAATTACAGGTAGACATTATGCACCATTTACATATTATGGTGATTCTAATGCAACAAGAGTAATTATTGCAATGGGTTCAGTTACAGAAACAATTAAAGAAACTATTGATGAGTTAAATAGTCGCGGGGAACAAGTTGGCCTAATCAAGGTTCATTTATATCGTCCGTTTTCACCAAAATATTTATTAGATGTTTTACCTGAAAGCGTCGAAAAAGTTGCTGTATTAGATCGTACAAAAGAAATGGGAGCAACTGGTGAACCGTTATATTTAGATGTATGTAGTGTATTAAAAGATGTAAAACATGTTAAGACTATCGTAGGTGGACGTTACGGTATGGGATCTAAAGATACTACACCTCGCCAAATTAAAGCTGTTTATGATCATTTATTGTTAGATGATCCATTTACTTCATTTACAATTGGTATTAATGATGATGTAACTAATTTATCATTAAAAGAAGATCCAGATTTTAATGTAAAAGCTGATTATACTGCATGTTTATTCTATGGTTTAGGTTCAGATGGTACTGTTTCAGCAAATAAATCATCAATTAAAATTATTGGAGATCATACAGATTTATATTCACAAGCTTATTTTGCTTATGATAGTAAGAAAGCTGGAGGAGCTACTCGTTCTAATTTGAGATTTGGAAATAGTCCAATTAGAGCAACTTATTATGTAAATAATGCTGATTTTATTTCTTGTTCATTAGATAATTATTGCTTAAAATATGATATGTTGAAGAACTTGAAAAAAGGAGGTATTTTCTTATTAAATACCGAATTTAATAAAGATGAAATCGTTGACTATTTACCAAATAAGTTAAAGAAACAATTAGCAGATTTGAAAGCTAAATTTTATATTATTAATGCAAATAAAATTGCTAATGAAATTGGCATGGGTAGAAGAACTAATACCATTCTTCAATCTGCATTCTTTGCTTTAAACCCACAAATTTTACCAATTAATGAAGCAATTAAGTATATGAAAGAAATGGCTAAAAAGACTTATGGTAAAAAAGGTGATGCCATTGTTGAATTGAATTATAAAGCTATCGATGCTGGTAAAGATGCCATTGTTGAAGTTGAAGTGGATCCAAGTTGGTCTGATTTAACTGTGACTAGTCGTCGTGTAAGAACTGGTGATGATCATTTTGATAATTTTGTATCAATTATTAATAAATTAGATGGATATGATTTACCGGTTTCAGCGTTTATGGATAAATTAGATGGTTCAATGCAGTCAGGGGTAGCGATAAAAGAAAAACGTGCAATTGCTACTGAAGTACCACGTTGGATTAAAGAAAATTGTATTCAATGTAATAACTGTGTTATGGTATGTCCTCATGCAACAATTCGAGCATTCTTAATTGATGAAGAAGAAATGACTGATTTACCAGAAGATATTAATAATGATGTTTTAAATCCTATCGGTAAAAATGTTGATGGATTAGTTTATCGTATTCAAGTATCACCTGATAACTGTGTTGGATGTGGTTTATGTGTAACTGAGTGTCCAGGTAAAAAAGGTGAAAAAGCGCTTGAAATGGTACCGGTAAAAGAAGAATTGAAACATGCTAAATTAGCAGATCATATGTATCAACATGTTGAATACAAAACAGATAAATATCCATTAACTACTGTTAAAGGTGTAGGTTTTATGAGACCTTATTTTGAAGTATCTGGAGCATGTGGGGGATGTGGTGAAACACCATATTATCGTTTAGCATCCCAGTTATTTGGTAAAGATATGATGATTGCTAATGCGACAGGATGTAGTTCTATTTATACAGGATCTACTCCGTCAACACCATGTAATATTGATAAAAATGGACAAGGACCAGCATGGGCTAATTCTTTATTTGAAGATAATGCAGAATATGGTTTTGGTATGAAATTAGCTGAAAATTATAAAACAAATCATTTATTGAGTGTAATTGAAGATAATAAAAATGATTGTGAACCAGAATTACAATCATTATTAGATGAATATGTTGCAAGTAAAGGGAATCGTGAACAAGAAAGAACAATTGTCGATAAAATGTTACCATTAATTGTTACTTCTAAAAATGAAGGGATAAAAGAATTATTAGATCAAGAAGGAGATTTAGTAAGTAAATCACAATGGATTATCGGTGGCGATGGTTGGGCATATGATATCGGTTATGGTGGTGTCGATCATGTGTTAGCAAGTGACCAAAATGTTAATGTCTTAGTGTTAGATACTGAAGTATATTCTAATACCGGAGGACAATCTTCAAAATCATCACAAGCAGGTTCAATAGCTAAGTTTACTGCAGGAGGTAAAACTGTTGCTAAGAAAGATTTAGCTCAAATTGCTATGGCATATGGACATGTATATGTAGCTCAAGTGGCTATGGGAGCTAATCCTATGCAAACAATAAAAGCATTCAAAGAAGCAGAAGCATATAATGGACCATCATTAATTATTGCTTATTCTCCATGTATGGAACATGGTATTAAAGGTGGTTTAGCAAATCATCAAAAACAACAAAAAGATGCAGTAGCATGTGGATACTTTAATTTATTAAGATATGATCCACGCTTAGAAGATGAAGGAAAAAATCCATTACAAATTGATTCAAAAGAACCAGATTTCGACAAATTTAAAGATTTCTTATTAAGTGAAAATCGTTTTGCACAATTATCAAAAATCAATCCTGAACATGCTGATGAATTGATGGATAAATGTTTAAATGATGCTAAAAAACGTCGTAGTCGTTTGAATAGAATGATTTAATATAATAGAAACTGTAACAAATTAACTCTTGATAAAGTTATATTTGATACAGTTTCTTTTTATATTGTTAAATATGTTAATTATATTAATTTGTACAGAAATTAAATAAATATGAGATAATAAAAGATTAATGAACAATAAATAAAAAATAATATATTTAGTAAAAAAAGCTTTACATTTGTAAATAAAGGTGATAATATATAAATGCGCTTGAAAAAAAGGCGGCGAGAGATCATTGAAAACTAAACAGAATTAAAAAACACACGTCAAAGAGAGAAAAAAAGAGCTAAACAGACAGGAAGTTGTCTGAAGA
>JAGZCC010000095.1 GCA_018369555.1 Thomasclavelia spiroformis | reverse complement strand
AAATAATTATTTTGCTTCAAAATGATACTCACTATCGTTTAGACCATAGAACACATCATCTGCAGCAATAGTCTTACCAAAATTATCAATATATTTGATAGTAACTGTTGCTGTATCTTCACCCTGGAATACTTCACCCGGAGCAGGTAAAGCCTCATTGAAGCCTGGAGTTCTTCCCAATTTATCAACAGCAGCTTTAAAAACATCATAGTCTGGTTGATTATCGTTCGCATTCCACATCTTATAAGCTGTTGCACGTGTGCGATGATAGATTTTATCTTCTACGCTTTGTTCGCTTTCATAATTTGGATCATCACACCAAACTGCGTAAGAACCACCCATTACATATTCTGGATAAGGTTCTTCAAAAGTTTGTGCTGTTCCGGATAAGTTAGAGAATTTACCAGGATGCCATTCATTATAAATACGATCACCTTCCGGTACTGCATTAGTTTGCCACCACCAAGAAAGTACATAATACATATAAACATCAGAATAGTTGATTACTTTGTTACCATTAGCAACAAAATCCGCTACCGAAGCACAGTTTTCAGGAGCTGCCCAGTAACAAATTTCAATGTCACTATCCAATGTATAACCCTCATAATCACCAAATAATAAACCATCATTCCATGCTCTTGGAGTCATTCCGTTATCTTTAACTATCTTAGAAATATCATTAAAATATGTCATAATTTGACCGTATTGTTCATTACTAAAACTAGAGAATTTAGCTAAGAACTCATCACCGCCAATATTAAAATGTTTACATCCAGCATCACCAAAAAATTCAATAAATTCAGTCATTAAATTTACTAAGAATTGTCTAGCTTCAGGATTTGTAAAGATATTAAAACATTGATTTCGACGGTCGTCAGTTGGGAATAATTCTCTGCAACTGTAATCAGTTGGCAGATATTGTAAAACTGCTCCCAGGTGCCCTGGAGAATCTAAAGAAGGCACGATTTCAATATGATAATCATTAGCAACTTGAATAATATCTAAAATATCTTGTTTACTTAATACATCATCATATTTATATTTAAATCCTTCGATTGCATCTAGAGTATCACTTTGAATTCTAAATCCTTCATTTTCAGAAAAATGAAGTTGAACCGCATTATATTTTTGCCAAGATAAATCTTTGATTTGACGAATTATCCATTCTTTAGAGAATGGTTTACGAGCAATGTCTAAATGCATTGAACGTAATTCAACATCTGGATAATCAATAACAGTTCCTTTCTCTAATATTTTATCATTAATCTTTAACATTTGAATTACTGACATTAAACCATAATAAATACCAATTTCATCTTTAGCGGTTACTGTGATTTTATCAGTAATATCTAATTTGTAGCTTTCAGCTTTTCCTTCTAATTCAGCCACATCTTCCATTCTAACAACAATATCATTAACTACTGCATTCTCTTCTTTACCAAATACTATTATTGGGGCTTTAGCTAAAACTCCAGTGGCTTCAAAATTTGAACTAGTTAATTTTAAATCTTTTAATAAAATAGTATTATTTAATGTTTTTTCATTTACTACTACAAAAATTCGACTATTTTCAGCAAGAGTAAAATCTTGCCCCGCTTCTTTAGTATATTGTTGAACATTTGGATAAGTCATTAATGATGTTGATGCATTAGCAACTTTAGCAGTTGCTAAAAATCCAGACATCACAATGGCTATAGAAAGTCCAATTTTCAATAGCTTTTTAATTTTTTTCATATCATTCCACCTCATCAAAGCGCTTACATAAATAAACATATAGAAGGACCGCACTTTTTATGATAATTTACGGTCCATTATCATTAATTAATTTAGTTTTCTTTTTTTAACAAAGCGATAACAGCAGTTGCTGCGATAAGAGTTCCAATAGCCATAAAGCTTGCATTATCACCAGTTGCTACACCTGGTTTAGCAGGTTGGTTTGGTTTAGCAGGTTTTACTGGATCCATTGGTTTTTCAGGTTCAATTGGCTTTTCTGGTTCAACAGGTTTAACTTCTAATTTATCAATTGCATCACTGATTGCATCAACTGCAGCATCAATTTCTTCTTGAGTAGCATCTTTATTAGCCACTACTTTATTTGCTGCATCCAATGCATCTTGTAATGTCTTCCATGATTCTGAAGTATAATCTTTTTCAACTAAGTCTTTAGCTGCTTCAATAGCTTTTAATAATTCAGTTTTATCTGCTACTATAGGAGCTTTAACTAATGCATTAATAGCCCTATCTAAATCATCGCAGGCCTTATCAACCTGTTCTTGAGTTGCGGTTGTATTTTCCAAAACTTCTAATGCTTTGTTATAAGCAGCTTCTAAATTATTCCATGAATCTACTGTATAATCAGCTTTATTTAATTTTTGTACTTTTTCTATCAGTCCTGATAAATTAGTAATATCAGCTGCATCTTTTAATGCATCGATAGCATTTCTTAAAGTCGTTTCTACAGTTGTAGTATCAGTAGTACCTTTAACATATTCTTTTTGACCAGCAATTAGAGCATCAACCATATTAGATACTAAGATAGGGGCTTTACCATTTATATCTAATGCTTCTGCTTCATTAATCATATCTCTTAAAGTGTTATCTTCTTGTGGTTGTTCATAAGCAAATTTCACTTCAGAAACTTGATACCAGTAGCCTGGTTTAGCCTCAGTTAAGCGGACTCTTACATATTTAACTGCAATTTTTTCAAATGTTGCTGTGTAATCTAAATCATTTTCAGTAATTGATCCAACTTTAGTCCATGTTTCACCATCTAATGAAACTTCGATATCAGCAGCTTTCAATGCATCATCACCTACATTAGAAGGCTGAATAACCTGAACACTTGTCATGTTGACAGCTGTAGGAAAAGTAAATTTAAATTCTTTATCCGCTGCTTGTTCTTGTCCAAACCAGCACTTAGTATTCAAATCGTTATCTAACATTTTTTCATAACTATATTCTTTAGTTGGATACCATTGATTCTTTTCGTAATAGTTATCTGTAGCGGTAATTGTTGGAATGTTTCCATCAGGTTTTACTAAGTTTGATTTAGCAGTTTTAATTGCTTCATAAGCTCCTTTAGCAGTCTCAGCATTTAAAGTATCGCTAGATAATAATGCTTTACCAGCATCTACAGCTTGTTTATATGCTTCATATCCACCAACATAATCATCTTGTTTTAGTGGATATGTACTTTGTACATATAATGAATAATATTCTATTTTAACTGCTTTTGCTTTAGCTTCGATAAGTTCATCATATACTTCATCTACTTCTGCCTGTGTTGCATCAGTTTTATCATTAATAGCTTTAGCAGCTATTAATGCTGTTTTATATTCACTAAATGTTTCATTGATATAATCTTTTTCTTTTAATACATTTGTTACTTCGTTATTTAAAGCCGCCTTATCTGTATATAATTCATAAGTGAATATATAAACAGCACCTTCTTTAGTGTAAGTACCAGTAATTGGTGTATTATCAATTACACGGTATCCATAAATAGGATCAGCACTAAATTCAAATTTTTCACCAACTGTTCCGTATTTAATTACTTCATGTTTTAATTCTTGATTATTTTCATCTACGAAACGAATAGTAATTTTTCCTAAATCACCAGCTGTTAAGAATTCTCCAGCATCTGGTAATGTAGATCCTTTTTCAAATCCAGCAACATTACCTAATTTAGCATAATTTTCTTGGAAACCATCAAAATTGATAATTGCGTTACTGCTTGTATTCCATGATTTAGAAGCTAATGCACGTAATTCATCAGCAATATCTTCAGTAATTACATCTTCGCTACATAAATTTGGATTGTCACACCAAATTCCCATTGAAGCACCTTTAATAAAATCAGAATTATCATCTACAGCTGGGTTACCTTGGAATTTTCCAGGTGTCCATTCATTATAGATTTTACGATCTGCATTCAAATTATCAAATGAGTGTTGTTCTCTACCATCAGTAGGTTTATCATTACGTAATACATAATAGAAGAAACTTGCATTGATGTTATAAATTGTATCATGACCTTTATTAATGAATGTTTGTAAATTTGCAATACTTGAATTCCATGACATTTGTGACCAGAAATCAATTCCAATATAGTCATGCATTTTTATTTTTTGTGCACCTTCATAAGAGCTTTCACCGTAATAAACACCATCATTCCAAATTCTTGGTGTAAATCCACGATCATGTACATATTCAGCTAAATCATTAATATATCCGGCAATTACATCTTTCCAAATATATCCTTGACCATATTTTTCAACTGCATAAGAGTTTAATACACTCTTATATTCTGTAGTGAATGGCGGACGGTCAAACTCCATATACTCATCGCCACCAATATGGAAATCAGTACATCCTTCAAATAAATCCATATATTCATCATATAAACTACGGATATATGCAATGGCTTCAGGATTAGTAACATCTAAACCAGATCTATAATGATTTCCGCTATTATTAACTTGCCCGTATTCAGGATGAGCTTTTAAAATTTGGTCAACATGACCTGGACTATCAAATGATGGAATAACTTTGATACCGTATTTTTTAGCCTCTGCTAAAATTTCTCTAACTTCTACTTTTGTTAAATATTGATCAGAAACGATAGCTGGATCAGTTTCACATTCAATTCTAAATCCCATATTTTCAGAAAAATGAATTTGAAGAGCATTCATTTTCATATAAGACATTTCTCTAATTTGGCGAATAAACCAATCTTTAGAAATGTATTTTCTAGCGCAGTCAACATGTACTCTACGTTCTGCAACATTCGGATAATCCATGATTTCACCGTAAACTAAACCATCATTAGTAATAGCTAAATTTTGGATTGTTCTTAATCCATGCATAACAGCATTTTCACTGGCACCAGTTAAACGAACTCCATCTTCTCCAATTGTGATTTTATATGCTTCTTCGCTATTAGAGTTATTTGTAATTGGATTTGTTTTATCAATATTGATTAAAATATCTCCATAACTAACATCTTTTTCTTGAGCAAAAACCATTGCTAATGGAGATGAAATAATTCCTTTTTCAACAAATTCTGAATTTACTAATTTCACCACTTCTTGCAATCTTACATTTTCGATATTAGTTTGATTTGCTAGAACAGCTAATCGACTATCAGCAGTCATTTTCCAAACTTTATGGCTGTTATCTGCTTTATAAGATTGAAGAACGGGATTTGTTAATGCCTGTAATTGTTGATCAGTAAGGTTTGAAACATGATCGCTAGATGCTGTTGTAACATTATCTTTAGCTAAAACGCCTTGAAAACCTACTGATTGACAAATAATAGCAGCTACCAAAAGTGCCGGTGCAGCTACTTTAAGTAGCCTATTCATTGATACTTTCCCTTTCATTTTCTACTCACTTTAAATTAATAAGTTAATACATATACTAGTTTTTATTAATGTTGCAGATTAGGTAAATCAGATCCTCCATATAAACAAAAAACAGTATGACTAAAATAC
>JAGZCC010000094.1 GCA_018369555.1 Thomasclavelia spiroformis | reverse complement strand
TTCATAGTGATATAGGTACAATTTATATCACTACTGTAAAAATGCAGTTTTGCCTTATAAATACAGCGTTTTCCGCTTGTTAGTGTATAGTGTTTCTTGTTTTTTGTGCCCCCCTTGTTAGATAACGGGGGCTTGATGTTCGCTCGCAAGCTCGCTCAACTGACGAAGTGAACCAGCCACTAAAAACGGCGGAAAAATCTAAGAGATTTTCCCACCGCCGTGTCTGAATCACTCCGTCAGAATGAGATATTTTCATTATATCAAATACATATAAAAACTGAATTTTAATAGCGTAAAACAAAATAAATTACATATCCCCAACTAAGCAAACCATGAAAAACTGCCCACCCAACTGATTTCCATGTTGTATAACTTATGACCATAGCCAAAGCACTACCAAATGTAATACCCGATTTTACAGTTTTTGATACTATTGTTGTTTTATTTTCTTCCATAATCTTATTATTCTCCAATCTTTAGTTTTTCAAATTCTATAAATTGAAAATTTGTTTTACATATCTTTCATTATCAAAATAGTTCCTAGAATATATCCACAATCCCATTCCTTGAAATTTTCATCATCATAGTGAAAACAAGGGTGCTTAAATATAATACCGGCACCAATTCCGTTATCAAATACCTTTAAATTATCTTCGTCATTAGAAGATAAAACTTTTATAGACTCTGGAAAGTTTTTTCCAAACACTTCTTCATCACTATAAATATCCTTTTGATACTTAGGTAATGCCAATATTTTTCCTCTTATAAGAAAATTGATAAACATTCTATATATTTTTTGTACTGATGTATCTTCATCTTCGGGTATTTCATAAATAGTTTTATCAACATCTACTTTCATCAAATCAATTCCCAAAGAATTAAAAAAATGTTGTTGTTCTAATGATAATTTTTCTATAAACTCCATATTAGCCGTTTTATCAGTAGAATAATCAACCTCTTTATATAGTTTTTTTGTCAAGTCAATATCAACATCTAATTGCCAAGGATTAAAGTCAAAAATCATGCTAATTACACCTCTTTAAATTTTCTTTTTGTTATCTTATACAAACTGGAATTTCATGAATTATCGCTTGCCTTAAACTTGCTGACATAAATCATTTAGTTTCCAATCCACTCAAATAGAATTGATATAACAAATACACCAGAGAAAATATACCAATTAACAAATACGCCACATTTTCTTTTAAAGATACTAGATACGATGAGAATACAACAAAGCCAATAACCTTGATTACCGCTTTAATTTTTCGATTTTCAATCTTATCAATTTTACAACAGATAAAACGTACTCCAATAACCATAGGAGAAAATAAGATTGCAATCAAAATTAATATAATATTTTGCTTATTAAAAATAAGCTTTGATAACTGTTTTTTCTCATTATCCTTGATGTCCAAATACTGGTATAGCAATATAAGAGAGGCTTGGTCAGGAACACTTTTTCCCAATTCCCATTTCGAAATTGTCTGTCGCGTAACAAAGACAACATCAGCCAGTTGTTGTTGGGTTAAGACCTTTTCAATTCTGGCTGATTTAATCAAATCTGATATTTCCATAGTTGTACTCCATTTATTATCTGTTTTTAATAGTGTCGCATAATGTTATTGCTAAACAAGCAACTATTACAAGAAAACTCATCTGATGTTTAATAACAACGCAAAATAGGCTAATTGCCAATAACATACCGATAAAAGCAATCATACTATACTTGTATATCCTAGGATGTTTTTGGGATAATGCATTCGATATTTTTACAATTACTGCTATCATAGGAATAATTAATACCCCCATAACACCAAATAAAATTCCAGTTGCAACAACACTCATTTTGTTTTTCTTTAATTCCTTCAACATAAAAAGAACCTCCTTTGTTTTTGATACTTTGATATTAAAATAGAATTCTTTTTATGTCACGCAACGCTTGTGAAAACAGGCGCAACGGTAACGATTTTCATTCTGGTCATCGAAAGCAAAATTCAAATTTATCGTTCTCTTTGACATAGATTATATCACGCCAAAAATGAACAGTCATTCTTTTTCAGTTATCTGATGAAAATTTATTAGGCATAGAAAAAAGTACTATCTTTTAAGTGTCATTCTATTATACATCAGTATTTTGCAAGCAGGTAAACACAGGTTATTTCTTAATATCCTTTTGTTTGGGAAACTCCTTTTTCCCATTTAGATATTGTTTGCCTTACTACATTTAGCTTTATTGCCAATTCTTCCTGCGAAAGTCCTTTCAATTTTCGTAAATTTCTAATATTCTCGTTTAACATAACCTATGCCTCCTTGGTTTTGATACAATCATTAAATATCAAAACAGCCATTGCCACAAGCAATGCAAATTAACATCCGCCATTTTTGCATCAAATTCAAAATTTATTGTCTAAATTCTATCATACTTTATCTATATTTTCTAACTTTATTAGGCAAGAACAATCAGCTTTTATCTAACTGCCCTCATCGGTATTAAAAACTTTATCTTTCCATATCTCACTTCTTTCTTCGTGCGTTGATGCGACTCTGTCTTTCTTTTTCCTTTACTTCTTTTTTGGCTCTTTCTTGCGCTTTCTTAAGCAAATAAAAAAAAACGTCGATTAAATCAACGCTTTTTATCAAAATTATTATTCACCAATAATATTCATCATATCTTTTTGGAACACTTCTGTTTTATCACTAGCATCTTTAGCATCGCTACCTTTAATTGAGAAATAGAACTTACATTTTGGTTCAGTTCCACTAGGACGAGCAGCAATCCAAGATCCATCTTCTAAATAATATTTTAATACATTTGATTTTGGTAAATCAATAGTTGAAGTCACTCCATTTTCAATTCTTTCACTACTTTGATAATCTTCTATTGCAACTACTTTATAATCACCAATTTTAGCAGGAGCATCTTTTCTTAAATTATCCATAATTTCTTTAATACGTTTAGCACCTTCTGCTCCAGCTTTACTTAAAGCAATTTGTGATTCTTTAAATGTACCATGTTTTTCATATAACTCATTTAATACATCAATTAAATCCTTACCTTGCAATTTATAAAAATTCCCTGCTTCAGCTGCCATAACAACCGCTTGAACTGCATCTTTATCACGAACAAAATCTTTAACAACACATCCATAAGATTCTTCATATCCAAAAACAAATTCTTTTTCCTTAGTTTTTTCATATTTACGAATCTTATCGCCAATAAATTTAAATCCTGTTAAAGTTTTTTCCACTTCTACACCATATGATTTAGAAACAAGTTCACCTAAATCACTAGTAACAATAGTATTATACATTACTGCATTGTCTGGCAACTTACCTTGTTTTTTAAGTTCACTTAAAATATATTCAAGATAAACTGCAGCACTTTGATTACCTGACATTAAAACATATTCCCCATTATGTTTTGCAACAACCCCTAAACGATCACCATCAGGATCACAAATAACAACTACATCCGCATCAACTTCTTTAGCTTTTTTAATAGCTAAATCATAAGAACATGCTATTTCTGGATTAGGTGAAGCTGTATTTGAAAAATCAGGATCTGGTGCACATTGTGCTAAAACTGGAACAACATTATATCCAAGACGTGTTAAACATGTTCTAACAGGTAAATTTGATGTTCCATGTTGTGGTGAAAATACAATTTTGAAATCACTTTTATCCATCCCTGGATTAATTTCAATTGCCATCACTTCTTTATAATAAGCCTCATCAACTTCTTCACCAATCCATGTGATATATGGATATGCTTCATCATCACTTGCAACTTCAATAGCAAGTTCATCTTCAACTTCATTTACATACGTAACAACTTGATCTGCCCATTCAGGAATTAATTGACATCCTGTATCATCATATACTTTATATCCATTATATTCTTTAGGATTATGACTTGCAGTAATCATAATACCTCCCGCACATTTTAAATGGCGAACTGCAAAAGACAATTCAGGAGTAGGTCTTAAACTTTCAAAAACATATGATTTAATTCCATAAGTAGCTAATACCTTAGCACTTTCAATTGCAAATTTATAAGACATGTGTCGATTGTCATATCCAATTGCAACACCCCTTTCTTTACCTTCAGGTAAACCTAATACATATTTTGCAAAGCCAACATTAGCTTTTCTAATTGTATAAATGTTCATTCGATTTGTCCCAGCACCTAAAATTCCACGCATTCCTGCTGTTCCAAA
Source organism: Thomasclavelia spiroformis (assembly GCA_018369555.1). Taxonomy (GTDB): domain Bacteria; phylum Bacillota_I; class Bacilli_A; order Erysipelotrichales; family Coprobacillaceae; genus Thomasclavelia; species Thomasclavelia spiroformis_A. Next base: position 1,301 of record JAGZCC010000094.1, on the reverse strand, counting down.
TTCAAGATTCATATAAAATGCATCTTCTTTTTCCCCTTCATTCATACTTAATAATTCAGCCTTTAATGATGGTTCTAAATCTTTACAATCAGTCCATCTTTGATATTCTTTATTATAATCCATAACCTTCACCTCTTAAAATAATTATACCAAATCCCAATATATTTGACCACTTCTTTTATAAATGAAATTCACACATTTACTTTAAAATATCAACATTAATATTCAATTCCATTTCTTGCCATAATTCCTTTATCATAAGGATGTTTATGTTTTTTTATCTCGCTAGAATAATCAAAAATCACTTTTAATTTATTACTAGGCATTCTCCCAGTTAAAATAACTTCATGATTATCTTTCAAACTAACAAGCCGATCATAAACCAATTGTTCATTGATCAAAGATAATGAAATCACATCTAACAATTCATCAAGAATAATTCCATCGTAACTTTCATCAATTTTTTCAAATAACTGATTAACCATCAAACTAACTTCCTTAATCATTTTAGGATCATTCATATCAATAAACATTTCTGGCATTTTTTGAGCAATAACTTTAACTCCACACTTTTTTAACAGCTTATTTTCACTACTAAAACCATCTTTTAAAAACTGAATCATCACCACTTTTTTACCGGCTCCAGCCATTCGTAATCCCTGACCAACAGCCGCAGTTGTCTTTCCTTTACCATTACCATAATAACATTGAATCATAGTTACTCCTTAACCACATCACATATTTTAGCCTCTAGATAATTTATCAATTCATTAGCATTCACAACCATTTGATAACCACGTTTACCTGCACTTAAAGCTATTTTATCACAATTATTAACTGAACTATCAAAATAAGTATCAAATTTCTTTTTCATTCCAACTGGTGAACATCCACCACGGATATAGCCTGTAACTGCCAAAAGATCTTTCATATGAATCATTGATACACTTTTATTATTAGATACTTTTGCCAGCTTTTTTAAATCAATCTCTTTAAGTACCGGGATACAACACACCAAATAATCATTACTCCCCTTTAAAACTAAAGTTTTAAAAACATCTTTTTCGTCCATTTCTACTTGCAATAAAACATGCTTACCATCTAAATGATTATCATCAAACTGATATTCTTTTATTTCATAATCAATCTTTGCCTTATCCAATAATCTTAGTGCATTAGTTTTAATCGATTTAGCCATATTTTCCTGGTATATTGTAATTGACTCATTTAATTGGTCATTACACACTATACCTTCTCCTCTCTATCAACTTTATTTATCCGTAGTTGATGACGGTTTTGTT
>JAGZCC010000093.1 GCA_018369555.1 Thomasclavelia spiroformis | reverse complement strand
AATGTAAAGGGTTACATTCTAAAAAAGTTAGATGTTTTAAATGAAATTTGATATAATGAATTACGGTGATAAAATGAAGAAGATACAAATAACAGAAAATGATGCTAATCAAAGAATTGATAAATATATAAAAAAGCTATTGGTAAATGCTCCGACTAATTTTATTTATAAAATGTTTAGAAAAAAAGATATTAAAGTAAATGGAAAAAAAGTGAATGAAAAATATATTTTAAAGAATAATGATGTTGTAGAGATGTTTTTATATGAAGATAAATTTAAAGAATTTACAGCTACAAAGAACATTTATAATGTAAAAAAAACATTTAAGGTTTTATATGAAGATAATCATGTTTTGATTGTTTATAAACCAGCTGGTTTATTAGTTCATGAAGATAAAAATGAAAGTGTTAATACTCTTACAAACCAAGTATTAAGTTATTTAGCTGATAAAAATGAATTGGATTTAAGTCGTGAAAATACTTTTATGCCAGGACCAGTACATCGATTAGATCGTAATACAAGTGGAATTGTAATTTTTGGCAAAACACTAGCTGCTTTGCAAGTGTTAAATGAAATGATTAAACAAAGGCATTGTATTGAAAAAAGTTATTTAACTATTTGTAAGGGAAAAGTTAATCAAAAGCGTAATTTAAAAGGATATATAGTTAAACTTGATGATCAAGCTCAAGTGAAATTAGTTAGTAAAGATTATCCTGGGGCTTTAACAATGGAAACAATCGTTAAACCAGTTAAATATAATAATGATTATAGTAAAGTTGAGGTTACGTTAGTAACTGGTAGAATGCATCAAATTAGAGTACATCTTAGTAGTATTGATCATCCAATTATCGGTGATCGTAAGTATGGTGATTTTGAATTGAATAAATTTATTAAAAAGGAATTTGGTTTAAATCATCAATTATTACATGCTTATAAAATTAGGTTTGTTAAAACATTTGGTGTTTTAGCTTATTTACAAGATAAAGAAATTGTTTGTCCAGTTCCTAAACAGTTTGAAAAAATTGAAAATAGTTTAATATAGCTATCTTTTAATATAGTGTGTATAATATAATCATAGGAGGGAGAATATGAAATATTATATTGGGATTGATTTAGGAGGAACAAATGTTCGAACTTTATTAGTTGATGAAAATGGTATTGTCCATAGTGAAGTGAAAGATAGTACAGAAAGTAATAAAGGACCTGATTATGTTTGCGAAAAAATCATTAAACAAATAGAAAGTTTAGATACTATAGTTTGTGGTGGTTTAAAGGGTGTAGGTGGAATTGGAATTGGGGTACCTGGACCAGTTGATACTAAAAATGGATATATGATCATGGCTACTAATTTACCTGGCTTTGAAAAATATCCGATCTGTAATAAATTAACTGAACATTTTAATCTTCCGGTATTTATTAATAATGATGCAAATGTTGCGGGTTTAGCTGAAGCTTTATTAGGGGCAGGAAAAGGCTATTCGACATGTTACTATGTAACAATTTCAACAGGAGTAGGTGGTGCGTTTATTGTTGATGGAAAATTAGTATCTGGAGGACGCGGTCATGCTGGTGAAATTGGAAATATTATTGTAAAAAATAATGGTTATAAATTTGGTGCTTTAAATCCTGGTGCTGTTGAAGGTGAAGCTAGTGGAACAGCGATTACTAGAAAAGGTAAAGAATTATTAGGTGAAGATAAAGTTAAGCATGCTGGAGATGTTTTTGAATTAGCTGATAAAGGTGATTTAAAAGCTCAAGGAATTGTTAATGAATGTGTTTTACAACTAGCAACAATGTTTGCCAATATTGCGCATACTGTTGATCCGCATTGTTTTATTGTTGGTGGTGGGGTAATGAAATCTCGTGAGTATTTTTATGATCGTTTAGTTGAACAATTTAATGAATTGATTCATCTTGGAATGAAAGGACATATTCCTCTATTAACAACAAAATTAGAAGATAGTGGAGCAATTGGAGCAGCAATGTTACCTATGTCTAAACTTAAGTAAGAAAGAATTTAATTTTCTTTCTTTTTTTTTATAGAAATGTTATTATATGCAAGTGAGGTGGCGAGAATGTCAAAAAGAGTAGTATTAGGTTTAAGTGGTGGTGTTGATTCAGCTGTAGCTGCTTATTTATTAAAAAAGCAAGGTTATGAAGTTATTGGGGTGTTCATGCGAAATTGGGATAGTCAGCTTAATAATGATATATTAGGTAATCCAACTAATGATAATGATATCTGTCCTCAAGAACAAGATTATAATGATGCTAAAGCAGTGGCAAAATGCTTAGGAATCGAAATTAAAAGAGTGGATTTTATTAAAGAATATTGGGATAATGTATTTACATATTTTTTAGATGAATATCGTAAAGGAAGAACGCCAAATCCAGATATTCTTTGTAATAAACATATTAAATTCAAAGCGTTTTTAGATTATGCCAAAACATTAAATGCGGATTATATTGCAACTGGTCATTATGCAAGAGTCGTTCATAGTGAAAATAAAGATTCAATAATGTTAAAAGGAATCGATAATAATAAAGACCAAACATATTTTTTATGCCAGTTAAATCAACAGCAATTACAAAATTCATTATTCCCATTAGGTGAAATCGACAAAAAAGAAGTTCGACGATTAGCTCATGAATTACAATTACCGGTAGCTGATAAAAAAGATAGTACGGGAATTTGTTTTATTGGTGAACGTGATTTTAAAGAATTTCTTCAAAATTATATTCCTGCGCAACCTGGTAAAATGGTTGATATTGAAACCGGTGATATTATTGGTGAACATTCAGGAATTATGTATTATACGATTGGTCAACGCAAAGGTTTAGGAATTGGTGGACCTGGTGGGGCTTGGTTTGTGGTTGGAAAAGATTATGATAGAAATGTTTTATATATCTGTCAAGGTGATCAAAAGGATTGGTTATATTCAACTGGAGCATTGATTAGTGATGTGAATTGGATTGCTTCTAATAGACCAACTGAAAAAATTGCATGTAATGCAAAGTTTAGATATCGTCAAGCTGATAATCCAATTAAATTAGAATTCATTGCTGAAGATAAAGTTTATTTAACTTTTGATAAACCAGTAAAAGCAGTAACTCCAGGACAAGCAGCTGTATTTTATGATGGTGATATTTGTTTGGGAGGAGGAACAATCGAAACTGTCTATCAAGATGGTAAAGAGATTGAGTATTTATAATGATTGAATATACTGGATACATTAGGAAGATTCGTTTTTATAGCGAATCTTCTAATTATATAGTGGCATTAATTGATGTAGAACAAGAAGATAAGTTGATTACGATGAATGGATATATGAATAATTTTAATGATTATGATAAGTATTTATTTATCGGTGATTATGAAATTCATCCTAAATATGGAAAGCAATTTAAACTTAGTGAATATCGGATTATTTTAGCTAAGGAATCTGATGAAATTATTAAGTATTTATCTAGTCCGTTATTTAAAGGGGTTGGACAAAAGTTAGCTAAACAAATTGTTGATAGTTTAGGTGAAGATTGTTTAACAATAATTAAAAATGATAAACATAGCTTAGATTGTGTTATGGCAATGACAGAAAAAAAACGTGATATGATATATGAAGTTTTAACAAATAGTGATTATGATCAGGAAGTTATGCAATTTTTTATGGGGCATGGTATTAGTTTAAAAAATTTAGGTTTGATTCAGGCATTTTATAAAGAAAAGACATTAGAGGTTTTACAAAATAATCCTTATCGATTAATTGAAGATATTGATGGAATTGGATTTAAAACGGCTGATGAATTAGCTTTAAAAACTGGTGGAGCTCTAGATAATCCTAATCGTATCAAAGCAGCAATTGTTTATAGTATTAAACAATATGGTTTTAATACGGGAAGTACATATTGTTTAATTGAAGAAATAGTTAAAACTTTTAAACAACTTATTTATAGTATTGAAGAAAATATTTTTTATGAATATTTAGATGAATTAATTGATAATGGTTTAATTATTAAAGAAAATGAACGTTATTATTACCATGAAATGTATGAAGCTGAAGTAAATATCGCAAACTATTTAAAAATACGAATTAATCATGATGATGAAAGTATTGATGAATCAAGAGTTGATCAATTATTACAAGATTTTGAAAAAAATCAGGGAATTACTTATGCTAAAAAGCAAAAAGAAGCCTTGTTTTATTTTCTAAAATCATCAGTGATGATTTTAACAGGTGGACCAGGAACTGGAAAATCAACGATTGTACATGCTTTATTAAAAATTTATACATCATTATATCCAGAAGATAAAATTGGTCTAGTTGCTCCTACTGGTAGAGCAGCTAAACGATTAACCGAATTAACAGGAATTGAAGCTTGTACGATTCATCGGTTATTGAAGTGGGATTTACATACTAATACGTTTGCGATGAATAGAACTAATCCATTAGATATAGATGTATTAATTATTGATGAGTTTTCAATGGTTGATTGTTTACTTTTAAGCAAGTTATTTGATGCAGGAAGAAAAATCAGTAAGATTTTATTTATTGGCGATTATTATCAATTACCATCAGTTGCCCCAGGTAATGTGTTAAAAGATTTAATTGAAGCTGGTGTTAAAACAATTGAATTGGATGAAATTTTTAGACAAGCTAAAGATTCAGGAATAATTCAATTAGCACATCACATCATAAATAATGAAATTGATGATATCGATTTATTTGATCATTATCAGGATATTAATTTTTTTCCAATGTTAAATTATGATGTAATAAAAAATGTCAAAACAATTGTTAATAAAGCATTAGAAGAAGGTTATGATACAAGTGATATTCAAGTTTTAGCACCAATGTATCAAGGCGTTGCGGGAATTGATGCATTAAATGATGCTTTACAGGATGTATTTAATCCTAAAGATCAATGCCTAGATAGTTATAAAATTGGACGTATAGAGTATCGAATTGGTGATAAAATATTACAGTTAAAAAATCGAGTTGATGATAATGTTTTTAATGGTGATATTGGAATATTGATAGATATTTGTCGTAAAGATAACTTTGAATATCTTCAAGATACTTTGATTGTTGATTTTGATGGAAATATTGTTGAATATACGTCACAAAACTTTAATACAATAACGCTTGCTTATTGCATGTCGATTCATAAATCTCAAGGTAATGAGTTTAAAATTGTGATTATGCCAGTGTTAAGTGATTATTATATTATGTTAAGAAGAAATTTATTATATACAGCTATAACCCGAGCAAAACAGTCTTTATTTATTATGGGTGATTCTAAGGCGTTTATGCATGGTTTGCATAATTATCAAGATAATCGTCGCAAAACTACATTAAAATTGCGTTTTGAAGATAAACCTGAAATTAGTGTGTATGATTTTTTATAATCTTTACAAACTATGGTGAGGTGAGATTATGTTGTCTAGAAATAAATTGTTAATTGGTTTAAGTGTTGCTTCGTTAATGATTTTATTTAGTGAATGTGATTGTATAGAAGATATGATGGATAATTTAAAAGCGAAAATGTAAAATTATTATATGAAATTAAAAAGACAATGAATGTTGTCTTTTTAATTGAAACAAAACTGTCAAGCAAAAATGAAAATGTCCCAAAAAAAGTTAAACATTAGCACCAGAACGGTGCTTTTGTTTTTGAACATAATTGTTAAATGACATTC
>JAGZCC010000092.1 GCA_018369555.1 Thomasclavelia spiroformis | reverse complement strand
TTTACCACAAAAGCAAAATGCCCGTAGAGCCTATAAAATAAGGATTTGCGGACATTTAAGAAGATATAAAAAGATAGTCAAAAAGACATATATGATTTAAATAAAATTAATATTGATAAAGGAATACTATCTAGAAAATCTATAAAGTGTGATAATATTACTCAATTAGTCACTCATAATAATCATGAGGAAATCGAAAGTAATGAAAGAAGATTATACTATGATAATAACGTTTATTTTCATGAAGATTGTCTTTTTTGTATTTATGTAAAAACTAATAATATTGAATATGTAAAAGATATTTTTAAGTATTCACAGTATTTTGGTTTTGGTAATAGAGTTTCTGTTGGGAAGAATTGTTTTGAAATGGTTGATATAAATTTAATTGATGATATTAAATTAAATAATGATTATAAAATATTGTTATCTAAATGTATAGGTGATGATTTCGATTTAAGTGATTCATCATATGTTATTGATTCATCTATTTATTCTGGTGGCTTTGTATATTCTTCTAATGTAATTGGTCGTTTTAATCGGTTTGTTGAGGGAAGTTATATGAAAGTAAAAGAAAATAAAGAGTATTATGGAAATTTGATAGAATGCAATAATGGTAAAAAAATATATCATTATGGTATTGGATTTACATTGTGAGGATAATTGATATGAAAATAAAGAGCAAAATAACAATTATTACACCAGTACATATTGGTACTGGTGAAGAAAAAATGAGTTTTGAATATAATAAAGAAGATAATGTATTATATTGTTATGATCCAAAAGAATTATTTTTGTGTAAATCATCAAAAGAATTATTAGATAAACGATTTTTAAATAGCCTTTTAAAAAGTAATGATGGATCTAAAAGAGATGAATTGAATAGAATGATGAAAAAAGATGTTGATTATAATAAATTGAAATCAATATATTCTTTACGTGCCGAGTTTACAAAAATTCCTAAAGGTAATGTTAGTGAACAACTAAAGTCTTTAAATAAGCCATATATCCCTGGTTCATCAATAAAAGGTGCAATTATGAATGCTATTTTTTATGATTTTATTAAAAACCATTTAGATGATTTTTGTAAATATATTAAAAATAAAGTTGCAACAACTAAAAATAAACCAGATATCGATGATTTTTTAAAGTATTGTGATAGTAGACTTTTAGATTTAGTAAAACAAATTTCTAATTGTATAATATGTCGAGATATATTTTATGAAAATTTAGTATTAGTAGAGCTAATACGTAAAAATGTTTATGATAATAAAAAAGACAAGCTATCGTTATCTAATTTTGAATGTATTGATGCAAATCAGACTTGTGATGATGAGTTGATAAAAATTAATAGTGTTAGAAAAAATGTTATAATTGGGGCTTTAGAGGAAGAAAATTTAAAAAATGGTAATATAAAATTTTGTAATGAGTTTATGGAATATTTAAGTATAAATAAAATAATTAAAGTGTGTAGAGCTTATTTTCATGATATTTTAGGTGAAGAAATTAAAATGGAAAAAAACAATAATTATTACATACAAGAGGGTTTAGATAAAAAACTTAATGAATTTTATAAAAATCCTGTTCCTAATGGCTTTTATATGCGAATAGGTGGAAATACAAATTATTTCTTTAAAACAGTTTCATATTTGATAAAAAATAATGATAATGGTTTTTATACTCGTTATTTCTATAAAGTTTTTTCTCCTAAAGATAAACCTAAAGATGAACCTAAAGGTAAAAATAAAGCATATCCATTACCAGATAAAATGCCAGCAACAAGAACAATCTATTTAGATGATTTGTATGCATATTATCCAGGAGTTATTAAAGTTGAATTCTACAAAGAAAATTAAAGTAACAATGACTTTTCCACTTGGAGCATGTTTTCATAGTAATATTGTTGATTATACATATAAACAATTTTTAAAAATGTTAAAACGAATGAGTTGTATTAATATTGATTCTAAATGTAATGATTGTTTATTAAAAGGTGTGTGTCAGTATTATAAAATTACTGGTGAGAATTTTAGTGGTTATCCAGGGTTTATTTTCAATAGAGATATGTTTGTTGAAAATATCTTTAGGAATAATGATGAATATGAATTTAAAATTTATATAGTTGGTGATTGTGGTGTGTATAAAGACTATATTGATATCTTTTTTAAAGAATATTTGAATTATAAATTAGCAGGATTTGATTTTTTGATAAAAAAGATTGAGTGTGAAGATTTATTTGATGCAGAAAAGAAAATTAGTGAGCTGGATGTTTATAGTGTAGTTGAAACAATTGATTTTATCAAAGTATATAATGATATGGTAACATATTATAATGATAAGTATCAGTGTGATTATAAATTGTTAAAAGTAATTTCTAGTATAACGATGATTAAAAATATTAATGAAGGGAATGTAAGTGTAAATACAAGAAAAGTAAATAAAAAAGGATATATATATCGAGTTTGTTTGGATGAAAAGCTGTCATTAAATTTATTGATGATTGGTGTAGGTAAATTTAATTTTATAGGGGGTGGAAAAATTGCGATTAAAAATAAAAATGAAAGCTGATAAATTAGTTCTACCTCTAACTTATAAATCAATAATTCAAGGTGTAATTTATAACATGATGGATAAACAAGGTGAAGGAAGTTTTTATCATGATCATGGTTATAAAAATCATGAAAAGACTTATAAAATGTTTGTTTTTAGTGACATATATGGTAAATATAATGTTGAAGATAAACAGATTACTTTTTTCGATGATATAAAGTTATATATTAGTGTATTGGATAAAAAGTTATTTAAAATTATTTATGATTTTTTATTAAATAATGAATATTTATTTTTTAATAATCAAAAAGTTAAGTTAATTGGAATTGATATTATGGATCTATCACATTTTAGTGGTAATCAAACAATAACAATAAAAACTTTATCACCAATAGTAACTTATACAAGTAAAGATAAATATTTTAAATATTACAGTCCAGAAGATGAAAAGTATGAACAATTATTAAAAGATAATATTATCCATAAAATGATTGCATATAATTATCCAGTTAAATTATGTTGTTTTGAAATAAATAAAATAAATTATCAAAAGAAAAAACTAGTTCATTTTAAAAATACATTTTATGAAGCATATCAATGCGAATTAGTTATAACAACTAATTATGATACACTAAAAATTATCTATGATACAGGTCTATCTGCAAAAGGTTCATGTGGATTTGGCATGATTGAACGTAAAGATGAAAAAAATATTTTATCTCTATAAAAGTGGAGAATTACAAAGAAGAGATTTTTCATTATTACTTCAAGAAAAAAATGGGAATGTCGTATATATACCTGTAGAACAAATCAATTTAATAGTATGCTTTGGGGATGTAAATTTAAATAAAAGAGTTTTAGGATTATTAAATAGTTATTCAATTAGTATATTATTCTTTAATTACTATGGTGATTATATAGGGCGTTTTACTCCTAAAAAGTATAGTGATGGAAAAATAATTATTAATCAAGTTAATTCGTATCATAATCATAAGAGATTATACATCTCTAAAAAGATAATATTTACTGAAGTGAAAAATATTTTATCGTTATTAAAATATTATAATAAAAAATATCATATATTAGAAGCAATTATAATTAGTATAGAAGATGAATTAACTAAGTTAGATACTATTGAGTCTGTTGAAGAATTGATGCTATTAGAAGCATCTATAAAAAAACAATATTACTCATCATTTGATTATATAATAAAAAATCCTAACTTTATCTTTAAAAAGCGATCTTTTTATCCGCCATTAAATGAAGTAAATGCATTATTAAGTTATGGATATGCAATATTATATGCAAATGTTTTATCTGATATTGATAAAAGTCCATTATTACCACAAATAAGTTATATCCACAGTTTATCAAAACAAAGTGATTCTTTACAATTTGATATTGCTGATATGTTAAAACCAATATTTATAGATCGATTAATTTTAAGGATGATTAATAAAAACCAAATCAAAACAAATTACTTTGAATATAAAGAAAATGGTGCTTGTTATTTAAACAAAGATGGAATCAAAGTATTTTTATATGAGTATGAAAAACTAATGCAAAAATCAATTAAAATAGGCGGTAGATATTATTCATATCGAAATATAATTACAAGAGAAGTTTATAAATTATCTAATTATATTGAAGAGAAAACGGATGAATATAAACCATATATAATGGAGTGGTAAAATGTATATTATTTGTACATATGATATAACAGAAAAAAGATGTCCTAAAGTAATGAAAGTATTAAGAAGATACATGTTTCATGTTCAAAAATCTGTTTTTGAAGGTGAACTAACACCAGCAAAATTCAATGAACTCAAAGAAAAATTAAATAAAATAATCGAATCAGATGATAGTATTTTATTCTATTTTGTTTATGAAAATAAAAAAATAAAAAAAGATTTTCTTGGTAAAGAACCAAAACCTACGAATATTATTATTTAGTTTATCGACTAACACCATTTTATTAAGTAAAAATTAATTAAGTTATTATTAATTTTTGTTAGATAGTCGATAAAATTATAAGTTTTAATACTTGAATTTATTATTAATACAAAGTATTACTAGAATGAATTTAGTATAATTCTAAATTCATTCTATTAGTTATTGTTCTTATAAAGGATTAACGCGAGCATCGTCATCAGCAAAAAGTTGTAAATTAAATTTATTATTAGTTATTGTTCTTATAAAGGATTAACGCTAGTAAAATGATAAGTAATAACGCCTAATAAATACATATTAGTTATTGTTCTTATAAAGGATTAACGCTCATTACAAATATAAGTTATTTCAGCATTAACATATTTACATTAGTTATTGTTCTTATAAAGGATTAACGCTGTTTCCGCATTTGTCTTGATGTTGCCGCTTTCAGATTAGTTATTGTTCTTATAAAGGATTAACGCTTTTACTTTTTTTGTTTTTACTTCAAATGTTGTTTTCATTAGTTATTGTTCTTATAAAGGATTAACGCTAAAATACGTATATCATATCTATCTTGTGGAAATATTTCATTAGTTATTGTTCTTATAAAGGATTAACGCTGACATCATGAGATTAGAAGTGTTGAGCGTATCAATTTATATTAGTTATTGTTCTTATAAAGGATTAACGCATTATATAATTCATTTGTTTTACCTAAATACTCAATAATATTAGTTATTGTTCTTATAAAGGATTAACGCTAATTGTATATATAATTAAAAAGTACTGATTCTAGATCATTAGTTATTGTTCTTATAAAGGATTAACGCTTAGAATCCTCTTTAACAACATCTTCTTCTTTATTAATTAGTTATTGTTCTTATAAAGGATTAACGCTTATACTGTACGCCCGTTACAACTGCTTTCTTTTATTAGTTATTGTTCTTATAAAGGATTAACGCTATTTCTAATCCTTCAATCATATATGGTTTTTCTGATGAAAATTAGTTATTGTTCTTATAAAGGATTAACGCAAGTTTTGAGTTTTGTTTTCGTCTAGATCTTTCTTAAAAACATTAGTTATTGTTCTTATAAAGGATTAACGCCTAAATTATTTGATATTATTGCATGTCCTCCAGCTTGATATTAGTTATTGTTCTTATAAAGGATTAACGCAATAAAGTGATAGGTTATAGCTATAAACCACAATATAGAATTAGTTATTGTTCTTATAAAGGATTAACGCACGTTATTTGCGTCATATATTTTACCGTCAGCTAAATCATTAGTTATTGTTCTTATAAAGGATTAACGCTTTTAAATGCTTCACCATCAACAACCCCACCTTGTTCTATTAGTTATTGTTCTTATAAAGGATTAACGCTTGTAAGCGAATAAGTTTTTAATCCCATATAGGATTATATATTAGTTATTGTTCTTATAAAGGATTA
>JAGZCC010000091.1 GCA_018369555.1 Thomasclavelia spiroformis | reverse complement strand
GTATACCACCTCTACTAAATTATACAATTAAATAGAGAAGGTTACTAGAAACATAAGGAAGTTGTTTGATTAAATATTTGTGTCCGCGCAGTGAAGCGCAGGGAAATGGAGAAAATTATGAAGAAGAAAAAATTTATTGTCTTTATATTTTTTAGTTTGATTATTGTAATCATCGGGTTATCAGCAATAACTAATAATAAAGTTAGTAATATTGTTGATTATTCTAATGTTTCTTATCTTAAAGTATACGTATACAATAATGATAAAATGTCTGAAAAAAGACTACCTAATGATAATATTAATAAATTAGAAGATATGTTGAATAATCTAGAAACAAAAAAATTATCTACAATTAAAGCTAATGAGCAAAAGAAAATTAAGGGCTATCAAGTTCATATTGCATCATATGATCAAAATGATAAATATCTTTTTTCAACTACGATTCGTAATGAATACATAATTGTTGATGATGATGTATATAAAAGTTCTATTGATCAAAATAAAAAGATAATTAGTTATTTAAAATAAAAAATGAATATAAAAAGGCAATGAACCAAATCATTGCCTTTATAATTAATCTAACTCTAAACCGCCAGTATATAACTGATAATATGTTCCCTTTTGTCCAATTAGTTTATCATGATCACCACGTTCAATAATTCGTCCTTGATCTAAAACCATAATTGCATCAGAGTTTTTAATTGTTGATAAACGGTGAGCAATAACAAATACTGTTCTACCTTCCATCAATTTATCCATTCCACTTTGAACAATACTTTCTGTTCTTGTATCAATACTTGAAGTAGCTTCATCTAAGATCAATACCGGTGGATTAGCAACTGCTGCTCTTGCAATTGCAAGTAACTGACATTGTCCTTGTGATAAACTCGAACCATCACCACTTAACACTGTTTGATAACCATGTTCTAAATGCATAATAAATTCATGAGCATTAGCTAATTTAGCTGCCGCAATACATTCTTCATCAGTTGCATCAAGTTTACCATAACGAATATTATCCATAATTGTTCCAGTAAATAAATGTGTATCTTGTAAAACGATACCTAATGATCTTCTTAAATCAGCTTTTTTAATTAATTTAATATCAATTCCATCATAAGTAATTGATCCCTTTTGAATATCATAAAAACGATTAATTAAGTTAGTGATTGTTGTCTTACCGGCTCCAGTAGCTCCAACAAAGGCTAACTTTTCCCCAGGTTTAGCAAATAAATTCATATCATATAAAATCGTTTTATTTTCATTATAACCAAATGTAACATCATGAAAACGAACATCCCCAACTAAACGAACATATTCAGTCGAACCATCAGGGCGACGATGTTCCCAAGCCCAAACACCTGTACGATAATCAACTGGTGATAATGTTCCATCTTCGTTTTCTTTAGCATTTACTAAAGTAACATGTCCTTCATCTTTTTCAACTTCTTCATCAAGTAAAGCAAAGATACGACTTGCTCCAGCTAACGCCATTAAAACCATGTTAACTTGTTGAGAAATTTGTCCAATTGGATTATTGAATGAACGGTTTAATTGTAAAAAAGATGCAAGTGCTCCAATTGTTAATTCTGTATAACCATTAATTGCAAGCACACCACCAACTAAAGCCACTAAAACATAACTAACATATCCTAAGTTACCAATTAATGGCATCAAGATATTAGCATATTTATTGGCTTCATAAGCACTTTCAAATAATTCTTCATTAACTTTATCAAAATCTTTTTTGGCTTCTTCTTCATGAGTAAAGACTTTAACTACTTTTTGTCCTTCCATCATTTCTTCAATAAAACCATTAACTTTACCTAAATTAATTTGTTGTTGATAAAAGTATTTACCACTTCTACTTGTAACATATTTAGATACAAACAACATTACTACTACCATAAACACACTTATACAAGTCAACGGTATACTAATGATGAGCATCGAAACAAAAACACTTAAAATTGTCATTCCAGATACAATAACTTGAGGCACACTTTGAGAAATCATTTGTCTTAAAGTATCCGCATCATTAGTATAAATAGACATAATATCACCATGATTATGGGTATCAAAATATTTAATTGGAAGCTTTTCCATATGTTCAAACATTGAATCACGAATTTCTTTTAATGAACCTTGAGACACATTAATTAAAATACGATTAAATCCATATGTTGCAAATACCCCAATTGCATATATTACAATCATCTTTATAATTGCATTTAATAATGGAGCAAAATTAGGATCAGTTGAATTTATATATGGAGTAATATAATCATCAATCAAACTCTTAATAAAGATTGATCCTGAAACATTCGCAATTGTACTGACAATAATCAATAACAATACTACAATACAAGAATTACGATGTCTTGTAAGAACAAAATTAAATAACCTTTTTAATGTTTTTACTTGATCCTTATTCACTTAAGCTCCCCCCTTTCTTTTGGGTTTCATAAATATCTTTATAAATTTCACTAGTTTGTAGTAATTCATCATTAGTTCCCATCGCTGAAATCTTACCATCATCTAGAACAATAATTAAATCAGCATCTTCTACCGAACTAATTCTTTGAGCAATAATAAGCTTAGTTGTCCCTGGAATTACTTCCCTAAAAGCTTTACGAATCAAAGCATCAGTTTTAGTATCCACTGCACTAGTAGAATCATCAAGGATTAAAATCTTTGGTTTTTTAAGCAATGCTCGAGCAATACATAATCTTTGTTTTTGTCCTCCTGAAACATTACTTCCACCCTGTTCAATATAAGTATCATACTTATCAGGAAAACGTTGAATAAATTCATCAGCTTGAGCTAGTTTACAAGCATGAACGATTTCTTCATCAGTAGCATTTTTATTTCCCCAACGCAAATTATCTTTAATCGTTCCTGAAAATAAGACATTTTTTTGAAGCACCATGGCTACTTCATTTCTAAGCGTGTCTAAATCATAACTACGTACATCTTTACCACCAACAAGTACTTCACCATGAGTAACGTCATATAATCTAGGAATCAATTGTACAAATGTTGATTTAGCACTACCCGTACCACCAATTACCCCAACAGTTTGTCCGGATTTAATATGCACGTTGATATCTTTTAAATTAACTTCTTCTTGATCATCAAAATATGAAAAGCTAACATTATTGAAATCAATTGAGCCATCTTTAATTTCATATTCAGGATTTTTAGGATTATGTAATGTTGACTTTTCATTAATCACTTCACTAATACGTTGTGCTGAAGCAATTGACATAACAATCATTACAAAAACCATTGATAACATCATTAAACTCATTAAAATCATCATTATATAAGTAAACATACTTGTAAGTTCACCAGTAGTTAAACTTCCCCCAACAATCATATGCGCTCCAAACCAAGAAATAGCAATAATACATCCATAAACAGTAAATTGCATAATTGGTTGGTTAAAAACTAAATAACTTTCTGCCTTTAAAAATAATCTATAAATTAAACCGGATGTCTTTTTAAATTTTTCATCTTCATATTCTTCTCGAACATAGGCTTTTACAACTCTAATTCCATTAATATTTTCTTGAACAGATGCATTTAAATCATCATATGTTCTAAATATCTTTCTAAATAATGGATGTGCTCGAGACATAATAAACACTAAAATAATGCCTAGAAAAATAATTGCAACTACAAAGATCATTGCTAAATCAGCATTAATTGTAAATGCCATGATCATTGCACTAATCATCATTAATGGTGCTCTAATACACATTCTAATAATCATTTGAAAAGCATTTTGAACATTAGTAACATCTGTCATTAAACGAGTTACTAAACCTGCTGTTGAATATTTATCAATATTTGCAAAAGAAAAATTTTGAATATTATAATACATTGCTTTTCTTAAATTCTTTGCAAAACCTGTTGATGCTTTAGCTGCATATTTACCCGCTAAAACCCCAGTACTCAAAGAAATAAACGAAGCAACTAACATCATAATACCAATCTTTATCACTGCATCCATGTCATTATTATTAATTCCCTGATCAATAATCAATGACATTAAAAATGGAATCGTAACTTCTAAAATTACTTCTATAACAACTAACAGTGGTGTCAAAATAGCTGGCTTTTTATACTCCTTTACTTGCGCTAAAAGTGTTTTTAACATTTCTCTACCTCCTTTTAAAATAAATAGCGTGCTATGTATTTTTTGAAAATAAATATTAAGAATTACTTCTTAATATTTTTTCTAAATATTCATATAATCGCATAACTTCTTCATCATTCAATGAACATAACAATTCTTTCTCTGCTTCTTCAAAAGCCCTACGAATCTCTTTATCTAAGTCAATTGCCTTGTCAGTGACCTCAATATATTTTTTACGTGCATCATGTTTACACGGCATCCGAATAATCAATCCTTTATTTTCAAGACGATTTAAAATACCAGTTAAGGTTGGATTAGAAATATCTAAAATTCTTTCAAGATCTTTTTGGGTTAATCTTTCCCCTTTTTCACGAGCTTTAAACAGATTAATAATAGTAAACACCTGTGCCCCAGTTAAATCAAAACGATTAAATTTTTTATTCAACCTCTGCTCCTGAAGAATATGTACCTGTTTTATTAAAAAACCGACTTTCTTAACAGTCACTTTTACCCCTCCTTAGATAGATAGCACGCTATATATTATAATCAAATCATTAATCCTGTCAATAAAAAAAGAAAAAGAATCCTAAGATTCCTCATCCTCTTTTCCCCACTGTTCAAACCATAACTTAGATGAACGGGTCATCTCTTCAATAAATGGATTAGTCCATTTACGTTTATAAATATCATCAACATAGCCTTTACCACCACTTGCCCTATTTGCTCTAGTTGCTCGTTCATCAAACATTTCAACTAATTTTTCATCATTAAATCTTTCATAATGATTTTTACTTACAACGTATTTACTATCAAAACGCATCGGTTTAACCCGATTCTTTTGTTGTAAAGTAGGATAACCCATTACTAACATTCCAACAGGTGCAGTATATTGTGGTAAATTCAATAATTCTCGATGAAATTCGTATTGTTCAATAATATCCCCAATAAAACAACTTCCAATTCCCATGCTTTCAGCTGCAACCACAGCATTTTGAGCAGCAATCAGTGCATCACTATACGCTAATAAAAAATCACCATAAGAAGGACTTCTAATCTCTTCATCGCCATGATAATACTTAAAAGCATCATACCATTTTTGATAATCAGCAACAAAAATCAATACTAATGGTGCTTTAGCAATAAATGGTTGATTATCACAAGATTTTGCTAATTTTTCTTTTATTTCTTGATCTTCAACATCAATAATTGAATACAAAGTCATATTCCCCGCTGTCGGTGCTTGAATCGCAGCATCAATAATTAATTTCTTTTTATCCTCTTCAATCATCTCATCACTATAAACTCTCACCGACTTACGTTCAAACAATTCTTTAATTACATCATTCATAACTTACCTCCAAAATAACTTAACAACATTATACATTAAAAAAACATAATAAAACAGTCCAAATTAAACAAGTCATAATTTTAAATATGACTTGTTTTTATTTAGTATTTTCTTAAATTTATAAGAATTCAAATTATATTCTTTATAAGAACAATAACTAATAATAAAAAAAGTACAGATAGATACAATCCATCAGCGTTAATCCTTTATAAGAACAATAACTAATACAATGGAAGGATCAATTAACACAATTCTGTACTTCTGCGTTAATCCTTTATAAGAACAATAACTAATAAATGCTCGGATGTATGGGGGTAATTTATTAGAGATTCCAGCGTTAATCCTTTATAAGAACAATAACTAATTAAATTATCTGGCAAAGGGAAAGATTTTAATAACGAAGTTGAGCGTTAATCCTTTATAAGAACAATAACTAATTAGAGGGTACCATGATGCGGTTAAAGGCGGTTTGGCGTTAATCCTTTATAAGAACAATAACTAATTGATGCTAGAATAAAAACTGTACCAGTTAAATGGAAGAACTAGCTAGTATATGATACAATGTCATAAGCTTAAATCAAAAATATAAAAGGGGTAT
>JAGZCC010000007.1 GCA_018369555.1 Thomasclavelia spiroformis | reverse complement strand
ATCGTGGTAAATCTGTGGTAAAATGAGTATTTCCTATACCTCAAAATGTTTAAAAGTGTAGTGTTTATGCGGATAATCTAAAATTAAATATAAAATTTTTAATAAATTAGTTATTCAAAAAATATTAAAAGAATATAATTTAATTTTTCATAGTTTAATTGTAGTAAAGCCACATATTTTTATAAGTAATAAAAATCCGCTTGCTAAAAAGGAAAAAGTGACTATGGAAGAATTACAATCATATCCTTATTTATCATTTGAACAAGGTGAACATAATTCTTTTTATTATTCTGAAGAAATCTTCAGTTCTGTAGTCCGTAATAAAAATATTCGTGTAAGCGATCGAGCAACTTTATTTAATTTATTAATAGGATTAAATGGTTATACAGTATGTAGTGGTATCATTGATGAAAATCTTAATGGTAAGGACATTGTTGCCGTTACGCTTGATAAAGAAGGTGAAATGAATATTGGGTATATAACACGTAAAGATAGTCTTACTAGTGATTTAGCTAATGCTTATATTGAGGCTTTAAGGAAACATGTTAATAAATAACTGTTTGTTATAGTTAAAAGCTATAGCAAACAGTTAATTTATTGTATTTTACATTAAGAGAATTCGAGTACTATAATAAATGCCATAGAATATAGAAATAGGAGATAGAATATGGCAAAATTAAATGCACCATTTAGATATGATTATGTAGGGAGTTTTTTACGTCCAGAACGTTTAAAACAGGCTAGAAAAGATTTTGAAAATAATATTATTACAAAAAAAGAATTAGAAAAGATTGAGGATGAAGAAATAACTAATTTAATAAAAGACCAAAAAGCAGCAGGTTATCATGTTATTTGTGATGGTGAATTTAGAAGAAGTTATTGGCATCTTGATTTTATGTGGGGATTTAAGGGAATCGAGCATATTGAACTAGATCATGGTTATTTTTTTCATGGTGAAGAAACTACTCATGGGTCGATTAAAGTAGTTAAAAAAATTAGTGGTGAAGATCATCCCTTTGTTGATCATTTTAAATTTGTAAAACAGTTTGAAGATGAAAATACAGTTGCAAGACAAACTATTCCTGCACCAGCACAATTATTTGCAGAACTATTTAGAGAAGATAATGGTAAACAAACTCAATTAATTTACCCAGATTTTGAAGTGTTGATCCAAGATATAGTAAAAGCATATCGAACTGTTATAGAAGATTTATATATTGCAGGTTGTCGAAATATTCAATTTGATGATTGTACTTGGGGAATGTTTTGTGATCAAAAATATTGGCAAAGTAGACAAGGTGAAAATATATCGATAGAACAAGAAGCAAATAAATATTTACGTTTAAACAATCTTGTACTTGAAAATTTACCTGATGATTTAATTATAACTACTCATGTATGTCGTGGGAATTATCATTCAACTTGGGCATCATCAGGAGGATATGAGCCAATAGCTCCTTATTTGTTTGCAAATGAAAAAGTATCAGCATATTATCTTGAATTTGATGATGAACGTTCAGGTAATTTTGAACCACTTCGTTTTATTCCAAATGATAAAAAAGTAGTTCTTGGACTTATCACTACAAAATCACCAACTTTAGAAGATAAGGAAGTCATTAAACAAAGAATTTATGAAGCTAGTAAATATGTTAATTTTGATCGTCTTTATTTAAGTCCTCAATGTGGTTTTGCTTCTTGTGAAATAGGAAATAAGTTAACTAAACAACAACAGTGGGATAAACTTAAATTAGTAAAAGAGATTGCTAAGGAAATATGGGAGAAGTAGTAAATATTTGATAATGTATTATATGTTTAGAAAATTTAGATGTTTTTATAAGAGAAATTTAATATAGGCAATATAATTTATTATATTTATTGAAAAAGGTTTGTTTAAGTATTAGAATGCAGACAGTAGGATTGTTACTTTAATTAGGCAAGACCAAATAAAACCATGCTTAAAACATGATTTTATTTGGTCTTTTTTTAAGTAAATAACAAATTTACTAATTTAGAAAAAGGGGAAGAAAAGATGAAAAAGTTATTAAAGGGTTTTCTAGTAGTGATGATACTTTTGTCAATGGCTACACCAAAGGCATTAACTGCAAAAGAAGTAACACCAAATGAAAATGATTATGGAACCAATTATTATTTGGATTCTAATATCAATAAAAAAGATGGTGATGGATTAACACCTGAAAATGCTTTTGATAGTCTGGAAGACATTAATTCAAAAACTTTTCAACCAGGTGATAAAATATTAATCAAAGCAAATTCAAAATTTACTGGAGCTAAAGGTCCAGGGTGTGCTGGTTATCCAATTGTTATTGATATGTATGGTAATGGAAATAAACCAGTGATTGATGGAAATGGTAGTTATTTTATGCCACAAATTAAAGATTGGAAAGGGCCTTTTGTAGGAGAAGATGGTAGCCCATTAGATGGCTATGTTGGCGGTGATCCTAATAACCCAAATACATAAAATACATTTTGGGGAGCTCGTACTACACATCGTACAGGGGGAATAAATTTAGTCACTTATACTGCTAGACATCCAGAAAAAGCAAATGATTTTAATGTTATTGTTCAGAATTTAGATGAATCAAAAAAAATTACACGTTTTGATGATATTTTAATTGAAAATAATACAATAGAGAATTGTCAGGCAAATGGAATCACAACTACTAATGTAAAAGGAACATTAGATGATGTTGACTTTAGACACACAAATGTAGTGATTCGTGGTAATAACGTTACTCGTGCTGGAATTATTCCATTATATACAAGTAATGTTTTAGTAGAATATAATAAAGTTGATACTTTCCAAAGTACAACTGAAGGATATGGTTGCGGTATTTGGTGTGATCGTGCTAATGGCATGATTTTTCAATACAACGAAGTATGTAATGGTCAAAATGGTTATGATGGAATGGCATTTAATTTAGATGATATGACTAGAGATGGAATTGTTCAATATAACTATACTCATGATAGCTATGGTGGTGGTTATATGTTACATGTTCGTCAAAAATCATATAATCGCAATAATACAATTTGTTATAATTTATCAATAAATGATAGTGGGATTTTTACTGCACATAATGCTCAAATTGTTGCTGTTGGAGAAACAGATGTAACTAAATTAGAGAGTGCAAAGATATATAATAATACTTTTATTTCTAATAAAGATTGTCATGCAGTATATCAAGGAGATCAGGTTGATTATACAAATAATATTTGGTATTTTACAAATTCAAGTGTAGCTAATCGTAGTGATTGTTTTTTACCAGGAGCTAATTCAACATTTAATAATAATGCTTATATTGGATGTATAGCACCTGAGGATTTGAATAAAAAAACTGCTGCACCACAGTTTATCGGTGAAAATAATTTATTTAATTTAGATAAAGAAACTGCGTATATAAATGCAAATTAAAAATAACTTCACCATACATCAATCAAGGTGTAATTGTTGAAAATAGTAGTAATCGAGATATTATTGGTAATGATCTAACGTCATTGAATTTAGGAGCATTTAGTGGTAAAGGTCATGATATTCAAATTATTAGTGAAATAGTTGATGCCGCTAATGTAAGAAAATATTATGCAAATGGTAATGAACAAACAGAAGTTATTAATGAAACAGCAAGTGAAGCTGATGAAAAATGGGTAAATACTACGTTTGAAGGTAATAGATATTTATACTAAAAAATTAAACAATTATTTACAGTTTTCTTTTATTGGTACTGGTGGTAATTTGAAATTAAAACGCGGAGCTGGTGCTGGATTAGTAAAAGTTGAGGTTTTAAATAAAGTAGATCAATCTGTAATAAAAACAAATGTATATAATACATATAATGCAAATGTTGATGTGATGGAAATTGATGATTTTAAAAATTTAAGTAATAATAACCAAGAGTATTTAGTTAAAATTTCTAATTATGAAAGTGGTAAAGCAGCTAATTTTATGTCTTTTACAAGTGATGTAGTTAGTAATGAAAATCAATGTAAAAATGATGAACTTGCAGGAGTTGTAATTGAAAAACCAATGAAACAAACAATTCCATATACTCAAGATGATTTAGCAATTAAATTAAATTCTCACTTATATTTTAATACTTGTCGCCCTATTAATGACGATGTTTTAGTTGAATATAAAGTTGATAATGATGGTATTATTGATGGCGATATTTTATTAGTAAGTAAGCCAGGAACATATACTATTGAAGCAAATGCTACTTATAATAATAAAACTGTTAGTGATAGAATTGAAGTTATTGTGGAATTAGGTAATGAACCACAAATAAATGTACCTGAATTGAATAAAAGAGCGTTAGAAACTTTGATTTCAGCTTGCGAAACATTAGATTTAGATAATTATTCTAATATAAATAAGGATAACATTATTAAAGTTCTTGATAATGCTAAAAAACTATTGGAATTAGAAAATTTAAATCAAGATTTAATTGATGAAATGGTATTAAAGTTAGCTGATGCTAGAGATGCATTAATTAAGATTAAATTTAATGCAGAAGATAGTGAAGTTAGTAAAAAAGGGAATTGGGTTATTTTAAGTGAATCAATATTGGATAAAGGAACAGCTTTAAAATCAGGAGTTGCAAATGAGGAAATGGCATTAGAATTTTTTGGTAATGAAATTACTGTTTATGGTCGTAGAGCAGTAGATGTAGGAATAATTAAATTTATTGTAACTAAAGTAAGTGATGGTAGTGAATTATATAATGGAGAAATTGATTGTTATAGTTCTGAAAAATTAGATCAAGCAAAATTATTTAGTTGGAAAGATGATGTTAATGATCAATATCGTATTACAATAATTAATACCGGAAAGAAAAATAGCAGTGCAACAAATCGAGATACTAATACAATTATTGATTATTTTACTGTTGAGTCTTTAACTGTAGATATGTCTAAATTAAAACAATTAATTGCATTAATTGAACAAGAAAACATGAATGAAGCTGATTATACAGTAGAAAGCTGGAAAACTTTTAAAATTGCATTAGATAATGCAAAAGTATTATTAGACAATGTAAATGCAACTCAAGAAGAAGTAGATTTAGCATATAATGAATTACAAATTGCAAAAGATGGTTTAGTAAAAGCAATAGCCGGATTACAAATAGTAACAACTGATAGTACAGTAAAAACACTAGCAAATAGTGGTGATACAATTGCAAGTGTAAAAACTGGAGATGAAAGCTTAGCTGGAATGTTTGCAACAATAGCATTATTAAGTGCTGTTGTATATATGGTATTAAGAAAAAAGAAAATTATTAAATATAATTTTTAATTCAAATACCAAGAATATTAGATACTCCATGATGGGGTATCTTTTATCGTATGTTAATTTTTAGTTTGAAGAAAGTAAATTATTTGATAAAAATGATTAAAAATAATGTAAATAGTTAAATAATTCAACTTTTTTTGAAATATCTATTGTATACAAAATGGCTTTTATGGTAAAATGACAAAAATCAATGAGTGGGGGAAATACTTGTTGAGTAAAGAAAGGGTGGTTATATGAGTTATAAATTTAAAATTACACGAGGAAATGCAATTTTGAATTTTTCTGAAGAATATTGTCAATCACGTTGTGAGTTAATTGAAAGTGAATCTTTTGCAAGGGTACTTAAAGGATTTATTCATGATTGTAAAAGAAAAGAAAATACAATTTACACTTATTTAAAAGAAGTGAAAGCTGAAAGTATTGATCTTGTTGCTGATTTAAGAACGATTTTTAAATTATTGTTAGTAATGACAGTAGATGAGCTTGTTAGTACATATCCACATTTTTCAGGATATTTTAGAGATCGTGATGAATTTGTAAAAGTTATTGAGGAAGTATATCTTTTCTGGAGAAAGTTACAACGTTATAGTGTTGTTTATAATGAAAGTACTAGTAGAGGATATCAAAATGTACAATTTGCTGATGCACAAGTTAAATTTGAAGAATTAGTTCTACAAGTGTATCGTACTATTGAAGAAAAAGCATTAGGATATAATCATCAAGTATATCGTCAAATTACAGCTGGTGTTAATGCTGGGTTAAGAGTTACTAATATGCGTTCATTTTTGCCATATGAGTATCGTAATTTAGATGATATTCCATTTATTGAAACAGTTATTATTCATCCTCCATTTATTACTTAT
Source organism: Thomasclavelia spiroformis (assembly GCA_018369555.1). Taxonomy (GTDB): domain Bacteria; phylum Bacillota_I; class Bacilli_A; order Erysipelotrichales; family Coprobacillaceae; genus Thomasclavelia; species Thomasclavelia spiroformis_A. The sequence continues at coordinate 49,229 of JAGZCC010000007.1, read as the reverse complement.
TCAAAACGTAATAAACGTGATGGGGTTTTCCCAGAAATCAAACATAATCCAATTGAAGATTTGAAATTTGATTCAGAACAATGGTTCTGTTATCCTGCAAAAGTAGGAGATTTATTAGCATTTGTATATTTTAATGTTGCATTTATGGCTCAAGGTGTAGCGTTATGTAACTTATTTGAACTTGCAAGTGAAGAGGAATATCGTAATCGTAAACCAGATATTATTTATGTATATGGTTATGAAGATGGTAAAATGAATCAAAGTTTCTATCAAGATGATGAAAATGATATGATGGTTGCTTTATTGTCTGCTAATGATCAATTTGATTATTTTGGATATATGAAAAAAATGATGTTAACTTTACATAATGTTCGTAAGATTAATCAACGTCAATTACCAATTCATGGAGCAATGGTTAAAGTAACTTTACATAGTGGAGAAGTTAAAAATATTGTGGTAATGGGAGATAGTGGGGCTGGTAAGTCAGAAACTATTGAACAAATCAAGGTATTTGGTGCTGCATATATTCGAGAATTAGTTACAGTATATGATGATATGGGTGTCTTATCATTAGATGAAAATGGTGTGATTCGTTCTTCTGGTACTGAAATTGGAGCGTTTGTAAGATTAGATGATTTAGATGCTGGTTATAGTTTTAAAGAATTAGACCGTTCAGTATTTATGAATCCAGATAAAGTTAATGCTCGTATCGTAATTCCAATTACTGATTATAAAGATGTAGTTGCTAAACATCATGTTGATTTCTTCTTATATGCTAATAACTATGAAGATGGTGGAGAGGCATTAAGTTTCTTTGATAATGTTGATGATGCTTTAGCAGTATTTAGAGCTGGTAATCGTATGGCTAAGGGAACAACAACAGAATCTGGTTTAGTTGGAAGTTATTTTGCTAATCCTTTTGGACCAGTTCAACGTCAAGAACAAACGGAACCAATTTTAGCTGATTATTTTAATAAAATGTTTGAACAAGGAATAAAAGTAGGGCAATTAAGAACTCGTTTAGGAATTAAAGGAAATGAACATAAGGGTCCTCAAGATGCAGCTATTGCTATTTTAAAATATATTACAGGTGAAACTGAATTGAAACAATTAGAAAATGAATAGAACTCTAGTAGTTCTATTTTTTTTATTTTAAAATATGTTATTATGAGGGGATAAAAGTGTCAAAATATAAGTTATTATTAATTAGCGGATTCTTAATGATTATTTTACTGACTTTATCCATAAAAAATACAAATAATATAGTTTTGTATAATTATCATCCAACTATTGAAATATCTCAAAAATTCGATTTTAAAGCTAATATATTAAAAGTAATTGATGGTTCAAAAAATGATGTAACTATTGATACTAGTGAGGTGAACTTTAATCAAATAGGTAAATATCCCGTAACTTATTCCTTCAATAATATTGATACTACAATTATAATTGAATTAGTTGATACTGTAATACCGGATTTAGAAGTAAAAGAACTTACGATTGATTTAGGAATGAATGTAGAAGCTTGTGATTTAATTAAAACTAAAAAAATTTCTAATCGTACAAAAATAGAATTTAAAGATGATTATAAATTTGATAACGTAGGTGATTATCCTGTAGAAATAAAAATTTGTCATAGTAAGAAGTGTATCACAAAAAAATCAATTATACATGTTTTACCAAAAGATACAATTCCGCCTAAAATCCAGGGAATTAGAAATTTAACAGTTTTAAAAGATAGTGATATTGATTTATTATCAAGTGTCAGCATTAAAGATAATCAAGATGATAAACCAACTTTAACGATCGATAGTTCAAATTTGGATATTTCTAAAGTTGGAGATTATGTAGTCACATATTATGCCAAAGATCGTTCATTAAACAAAACTAAAGAAACATGTATAGTAAGTGTTGTTGAAAACAAAAAAATTGGTACTTTTACACAAAGTAATCAAAAAACAGTATATTTAACTTTTGATGATGGTCCCTCAGAAAATACACAAAAAGTATTAGATATTTTGGATAAATATAATGCTAAGGCAACTTTTTTTGTTACTGGAACTAATGAAGAATATTATTCTTTAATTAAAGAAGCTCATGATGCAGGACATACAATTGGTTTACATTCATTTGTTCATGAATATGATCAAATATATAATTCATCATCAGCATATTTTGATGATTTAAAGAAAATTGAAGATTTAGTTTATGATCAAATTGGTTTTGTACCTAAATATATTCGTTTTCCTGGTGGAAGTAGTAATAATGTTTCTAAAAAATATTGTTATAAAATTATGTCTAAATTAACTAAAGAGGTAATTAATCGTGGCTATCAATATTATGATTGGAATGAAGATAGTGAAGATGGTTCGGGTGCATTATCGGTTAAACAATTGATTAAAAATGCTACAGCAGCTAAAGATAATAATATTATTTTGCTATTTCATGATGCTAATGGTAAAGAAAATTCTATAGAAGCACTGGAATCAGTAATTAAGTATTATCAAAGTAAGGGTTATGTTTTTAAGGGGATTGATGATAGTTCTTATGTTGTTCATCATAGTGTTAGTAATTAGAATTCGATTGCGAATTCTTTTTATTTTTGTACATATAATGTAGTGGTGATTAGATGAAAGAACGTTTAGTTAAGTACTTATATTGGTTGATAGTTTTATTTGTTTTGATAATTGCTACATATGTTTTAGTTAACTGGTTGATTCCGTTGTTTTTTAGTTGTTTAATTGTTTTGATTTTACAGCCATTATTAGCTAGAGAAATAAAGTTATTAAAAATTAAAAGAAGTTTATTAGCTAAAGCCATAATAATATTTAATTATGGAGTATTTATTGTTTTGGCAATTGGTTTGCTAGTTTTTTGTATTATCCAAATATATAATATTTTAGAAATATTACCCGATTATTTACAAGAATTATATATAATGTTTAGTAATAATAGTTATATTATTGATATTAGTAAGTATCTTGATTTTATTTATAGTGGTTCAATGAGCCTTATTGAAAATGTATCCGGTAGTTTTATTCATGGTTTAATTATGATTATTATGAAAATACCAAGTATTATGTTTGATTTGATTTTTGTTATTATGACCTCATTGTTTATGTTACTTGATTATCCAAGAATTGATAATTTATTAATTAAAAGGTATCATATGGTTTCATTAGTTGTTGATACGACTAAAGAGGTTTTTAGTAATTTGTTTAAAGCTTATTTTATTATTATGATTGTAACGTTTTTTGAGTTATGGGTGGGTTTTTTGATAATCCAACTAGAGTATAGTATGGTTCTTGCGTGTATTATTGCTATATTTGATTTTTTACCGCTGTTAGGAATTGATATGATTATGATTCCATGGATTGTTATTTGTGCGTTTACAAATAAAATATCTTTAGCTTTGGGGCTACTTGTAATTTATTTAGTTATTGTAATTACTAAAAATATTTTAGAGCCTAAATTAATTGCTAAGGGTCTAGGGATTAGTCCACTTGTTTCATTGATTGGTATGTATTTAGGAATGAAAGTATTAGGTTTTGTTGGTTTAATTATTGTGCCAATTATTTTAGTAATTGTTATCCAAGTTATTAAAGTTAAAATGAATTATGATATACTAAATAAACAGGAGGGTCAATGATGTTAAAAAGTGAGCGATTAATTTTAAAAAAACCAGAGTTAGAAGATGTTGATAAAATTTTAAAGATTCATAATAGTGATTTTGTTCAACGTTATAATATGATGAAAATTTATGATCGACAGGATATGATCAAAGAAATAGTTGAGGATGGTAAAAATACGTATTACTTACAGTTGCTTGATTCAAAAGAGATAATTGGTGCTATTTTTATTGGAAAAGATTATTTGCGATATCATGTTGCTGCTGTTTGTCTTTCTTATTATCTTGATGAACGTTATCAATGCAATGGTTATATGTATGAAGGTTTAAAAATTATAGTAGATAAGTTATTTAAACAAGGTATTGAAGTTATTAGTGCTAGAGTGTTTGAAGATAATTTTGCTTCTAAAAAGTTATTAAAAAAATTAGGATTTGAATTAGAAGGGTGTTTAAAAAGAGCAATTAAAGATAAACATAAAATAGTCCATAATGATTTGCTTTTTGCTTTATTTAATAATGATGTTATTGTTAAGTGATTTAAAAATATGTATTAAAGGAGGGTAGTTAATTTATATAATACTTACATTTTTGTAATGTCTTGTAATTGTATTTATATAAATTTTTTGTATGCTATAATATTAAAAGGTGAGATTATGGAAAAGATGAAAATAATGGTTATTGAGGATGATAAGATGTTGGCTAATGAAATTAGTGATTTTTTGTTAAAGTGGAATTTTTTAGTGTATGTAGCTAAAGATTTTAAAAATTTATTAATTGAGTTTTCAAAAATTGAGCCACAGTTAATCTTATTAGATATTAATTTACCATTTTATGATGGATTTTATTGGTGTAGAAAGATTCGAGAGTTATCAAATATTCCAATTATTTATATTAGCTCACGCAATGATGATAGTGATAAAATTATGGGAATTATTCAAGGTGGCGATGATTATCTTGAAAAACCATTTAATCTAGCGGTTTTAAAAGTAAAGATTGATGCTATTTTAAGAAGAACATATGAATATAAAAGAAAAGAAAAAATATATCTTTATCAAAATGTTTATTTTGAAGAAAATAGCGGTAAGCTATTTTATGAAAATGATTGTTTAGAATTAACGAAATCTGAATTAAAAATTATTCAAACATTGATTAATAATCGCTCAAATGTTGTAACAAGAAATGAATTGATGGATGTGTTATGGAATACAGATGAGTATATTTCAGATAATTCATTGACAGTATTAATTTCAAGAATGCGTAGTAAGATTAAAAAATTTTGTGGCAATGAAATTATTCAAACTAAAAAAGGAAAGGGTTATTTTGTTGCATGAATTATTTAAAGAGATATTTAAAGTATATATGTTTGATTATTTTTATCTGTTTGGCTTTTAATCTTTATTATATTTTTTTGGTAGAGAATAGACAACTTGATTTATTGGTATATTTAGATTTTTTATTAGTTATAGTAATTTTAATTTTTGCTGTTTTTGAGTATTTAGGGTATCGAAGAATAGAAAAGAGAAAAGATGAATTATTAAAGCTAGATACACTTATTTTTAATGAATTTGTGGATGTAGATGATGCAATTGTTGAACATGATATTAATTGTTTAAAAAACAAATTACAAAATCAATATGATATTAATTCGAATCTTCAAGATTATTTTGCTAGATGGTGTCATGAAATAAAGATTCCCTTATCATCATTAATTTTGATGAATGAAAAAAATTTAGATAATGATTTAAAGCTAGCTATGAAATATTCTTTGGAGAAAATAAAACAGCAACTTAATTATGTTATGTTAGGTTGTAAAGTACAAAGTCATTTATATGATTTAAAAGTAACTAAGATAAATATTTTAGATTGTATTAAATCATCGATTCGCAATAATCGTTTTTTTCTAATTGAAAAGAAATTTAATATTAATATCGAGATAGATGATATATTTGTTTATTCTGATAAAGAATGGTTAATATATGTATTTGATCAACTCATTAATAATGCAATAAAATATTCAAAAACAGCTCCTTGTTTAAAGATATGGGCTAAAAAAGATAAAAATGAAATATTGTTATTTATAGAAGATAATGGAGAAGGAATAAAAAAAGAAGATTTACCAAGAATTTTTGAGCGAGGGTATACAGGAAGCAATCATCGTAATAATCAATATAAATCAACGGGATTTGGATTATATATGGTTGATTTGATTTTAAAACGATTAGGGCATGATTGTTATGTTGAAAGCTGTTTTTCAAAATATACGCGATTTATAATTGTATTTAAAGATAATCGTGATTTTTTTAACCTCTAATCTTACATTAAATGTAAGGTTAGGGGTTTATTTGTAACCTAGATGCAAGGATTTGTTTTAATTGTTTTATTATAATTATTATTGTAATAGGAGGAGATAATAATGAGTGAAAAAGTAGTTATGGAAATCAAGGAATTGGTTAAGGATTATGGTGGTAAAGGTTTTTTAACAAAGGTATTAAAGGGCATTGATTTAACGATTTATAAAAATGATTTTATTGCTATTATGGGACCTAGCGGTTCAGGTAAAACAACGCTTTTAAATATTTTATCAACGATTGATAAGCCAACTCATGGTATAATTAAGATCGATGGACAAGATATTTCAAAAATATCTAATAAAAATTTATCGGATTTAAGAAAAGACAAAATAGGTTTTATTTTTCAAGATTATAATTTATTAGATACAATGACATTGCAAGATAATATTGCTTTACCGTTATCGTTAAATGGAGTTGATAGTAAAACGTGTCTTGAAAAAACTAATTCATTAGCTAATTTATTTGGGTTAAAAAATCATTTAAAAAAATATCCATATCAATTATCAGGTGGACAAAAACAGCGTGGAGCAACATGTAGAGCGTTAATATCTAATCCTGAGATAATTTTTGCTGATGAACCCACAGGAGCTTTAGATTCAAAATCAAGTAAAGATTTGTTAGAATGTTTAAAAATGGTTAATGAACAAGAAAAAGCAACTATTTTAATGGTTACTCATGATGCTTTTAGTGCTTCATATGCTAAAGATGTCTATATTTTAAGTGATGGGATGATTAAATGTAAACTTACTAAAGGTAATGATCGTAAAGAATTTTATGATCGCATTATTGATATGCAAACATCGATGGGAAGTGATTTTTCATGAAAATGATTAAATTAGCTTTTCAAAATTTTAAGATAAGTTTTAAAAATTATTTGTCATTGATTATTTCTTTGGCGTTTACTATTTTAGTTTTATTTAATTTTTTGAATCTTATTGATTCTGGAATTCTTAAGGGTTTAGGTAAAAGTAATGCTCAAAATATTGAAATTGTTATTCAAGTAATGTCGTTTGTTTTAGGCTGTTTTATGTTGTTTTTTATTTGGTATGCAACTAATGTATTTTTAACAAAACGAAAAAAGGAAATTGGGGTTTATGTCTTTATGGGGCTTACTAATCAAAAGATTGGTAAGTTATATGCAATAGAGACAATATTTTTAGGCTTAGTTGCTTTGGTTTTAGGCGTAGGTTTTGGAATTATTACATCTAAATTGTTTGTAATGATAACGATGGCGATTTCTAAAATATCTGTAGATATATCGTTTCATTTTTCGATTATACCAGTTTTAATTACAGCAATTATTTTTATAATTATTTATGCAATTTTTGTTTTAAAAGGATATATTAGTATCGTTCGAAGTAGTGTTTTAGAAATGGTAGCTGCTAATCGTCAAAATGAATATGTTCAAGCTAAGATGGGGATTTTGCTTATAAAAACGTTTTTAGGAATAATAATTATGGCATCTGGTTACTATTTTGCTACTGTTAAAGGCGGCATGGAAACAATGTCAAATGCTTTATTAGCAGTTGTTCTTGTAGTAGTTGGGGTATATTTTTTATTTGGCGGATTGATTCCGTTTGTTTATCAATCTTTATTAAAAAATAAACGTTTTCTTTATCAAAAACAAAGAAATTTATGGATCAATAATGTTGTTTTTAGAATCAAAAAGAATTATCGAACATATGCAATGGTATGTATTTTAATGATTTGTGCAGTTACAGCTTTAGCAACCGGTGTAGCAATGAAAGATCGTTATAATAGTATTGTTCATTTTGAAAATACTTACACATATCAAATATTAGCTGCAAATAGTAATTTGGATAATGAGTTTAAACAAGTAATTGAAAAAGAAAATGATATTTTATATCATTCATATATAGAAATATTAAAATTACCAGATGAAGCAACAGCAAATGGTTATACTACAGCAATTTTAAATTATTCTCAGTTAGAAAAACTTGCCCAAGATGTTAATTTAGAATTTAATTTTAAAGAGCCTAAAAATGATGAAATTATTGATGTTTCAAAACTGTATTTATTATCACTAATTACTGATGAAGATATGTCTGATGTAAAAATTGATAATAAAAATTATCATCAAATTGGAAGTACAAATGAACCATATTTGGGATATTTTCAAGAACAGATGGATTTTTATGTTGTAAATGATGATGAATATCAAAATTTGAAGAGTAGTGGAACGGTAATTAATATTTATAATTATAAGATAAAAGATTCTAATAATTATGAGGCATCAGTTAATGATCTTCAAGAAAATCAAAATTGTCAGGGATTAATAAAAATTGATCCACAAAGAAGTGAAATTGATTGGATCAAGATTTTATTTACGGTATGTATTTTTATATTTATGGTATTTATTTTGGCTAGTGGTAGTATTATTTTTATGAAGTTATATAACGACTCTTTTGAAGAAAGAGAGCGATATAATGTATTAAAGAAAATTGGTATTAGTTCAAAAACACTAAAGAAATCGATTGCCTTAGAATTAGGATTTTTCTATATTATGCCTCTTATTGTTATGACAATATCATCATATTTTTCAATCAAAGCATTATCTAATATGATGTTTACTGATTTAATAGGGGTAAATATTATTAGTGTCTTAGTAATATATGTATTTTTCTTAATTTGTTATATATTATCAATTGGGATTTATAGTAGAAATGTAAAATTATAAAAAAGAGTAAAATAAAAGATGATCTTAATTGATCATCTTTTATCAGGTTATCTTTACCTAAATATTTATTATTTTGACTCAACCTCAGTGAGCCACTAATATAATTGGGGGTCTACGTTTCATATTTAGGCGATAATCCTTTTTAAGATTAATTCTAAGAATTATTGGAGTTATTACTTTATGAATAATTCTTATGAAAACTTGGTGAGGATAAATAATATTATCAGCTACATCATCAATTCTATCAGTTAATACTTGTGAATATTCTAATAAAGTTTCACTTAGTACTAACAATACATAAATCATTAATACTGTAATTATATAGAATTCATTCATATTATCAACTCCTTCCTAATCCTTTCCTCACCATTATAATAACACAAACTCAAAGAAAATGAAAGCGTTTTCTTTGAAAAACTTTATTTTTTTATACATTATTTTTTGTAAAAAAATGATGCAACTTTAAAAAAAAGTGCTACAATATAGGGCGTGATTAATATAAAAAACTTTTATTTAAAGGGGTTGGAAAGATGATTATTGATGATATTATAGAAAGCACTAAAGAAAGGGTAGCACAAAATAAAAAACTACATCCAATTGAAAAAATAGCTGCAGTAGCATTTGATAAGCCAATCAATTTTGATTATCCGTTTGAAAAAGCGTTACGTAAGCCAGGGTTATCTTATATTATGGAAGTAAAAAGAGCAATACCAACAAAAGGTCAAATTACGCAAAATTTTGATTATAAGACAATTGCTAAAGAATATGAAGATATTGGAGCTAGTGCTATTTCGGTTGTAACTGAACCTGATTTTTTTAAGGGAGATGATGATTTTTTAGCTGAAATTGCAAAAATTGTAAAAATACCTGTTTTAAGAAATGATTTTATAGTTGATGAATATATGGTTTATGAATCTAAGTTATTGGGGGCCGATGCTATTATACTTTTATGTAGTGTTTTAGATGAAATAACGTTAATGCGTTGTTTAAATTTGGCTGAAAGATTAGGAATGAGTGCTTTAGTTGAAGCCCATAGTTCGATGCAGGTAAAAAAGGCTTTGCGTGTTGGTGCTAAAATTATTGGAGTTAATAATTGTGATTTAAGAACTTTTAAACTTGATATGAAAAATAGTGTTGAATTACGTTCTATGGTAGGTGATGATATTATTTTTGTCAGTGAAAGTGGAATTAAAACAGCTGATGATATAAAAGTTCTAGAGGAAAATAATGTTGATGCAGTATTAATTGGTGAAACATTAATGAAAAGTCATGATAAAAGAAAAACGTTTGAAATATTACAAGGATTAAAAGAGCAAGAGTAGATTATGGAATACCATACAATTGAACCAATATATAATAAAGAATCAAAGATATTAATTTTAGGCTCATTTCCTTCGGTTAAATCAAGAGAGGCTAAGTTTTATTATTATCATCCTCAAAATCGTTTTTGGAAAATTTTAGGAAATATTTTTGATGATGATAATTTAAGTACAATTGTGTTAAAAAAGAAATTTTTATTAAATAATAAAATTGCTTTATGGGATGTAATTGCTAGCTGTAATATCAAAGGATCAAGTGATAGCAGTATTAGTGATGTAAAAGTTAATGATTTAATGCAAATAATTAATAATAGTGCAATCAGTCATATTTATACTAATGGTAATCTTGCTAATAAACTTTATCACCAATATTTTGATGATAAAATAGCTTTACCGGTTACTAAATTACCTTCATCTTCACCAGCTAATGCTGGTTATAGTTTAGAGCGATTGATTGAATGTTGGAAAGTTATAAAGGATAGCATATAAAATGCTATCTTTTATTGTATGATAAATTAGAATTTTAGAATTTTTTTAATAGTGTTATAGGACATGTATTATGATATAATTGTTAAAAGAACAGAAAGGGCGATAATTATGGGAGTCTATTTAAATCCAAATAATCAAAATTTTTATGAAGCAGTTAATAAGGAAATATATGTTGATAAATCCTTATTGATTGAAAGGATTGAATATTTAAAAGAAAAAGTGAATAAATATATTTGTGTATCACGACCAAGACGATTTGGAAAGAGTACCGATGCTAATATGCTTGTAGCTTATTATTCCAAGGGTTGTGATTCATTGCATATTTTTAATGACTTGAAAATCAGCCAGACAGAGTTATACCAAAAACATTTGAATCAACATAATGTCATTCATGTTAATATGCAGGATTTTTTAGGCTATACACATGATGTTGGTAAAATGATTATCCTTTTGACAAGAAGAATTATAAATGATCTAAAAAAAAGTTATAATGTTGAACTATTCGATGAAAGTATTTTATCAATGTCACTAGAAGATGTTTACAGTGCAACTAATGAACAGTTTATATTTATTATAGATGAATGGGACTGCATCTTTAGGGAATATTCAGAAAATAAAGAAGCACAGAATCGATATTTAGATTTTTTAAGAAATCTATTGAAAGATAAGCCTTATGTAGAACTAGCTTATATGACAGGAATACTGCCTATTAAAAAATATGGAACTCATAGTGCCTTGAATATGTTTGAAGAAATATCTATGATTGAACCGGAATTATTGGCCGAATTTATGGGCTTTACAGAAAATGAAGTTAAAGATCTTTGTTCTTTATATAATGTAAGTTATGAAGAAATGAGGGAATGGTATGATGGTTATTATATGACAGATTGTTTATCAACTTTTTCCCCACGTTCTGTTGTTGCATCAATTGATCGTAAAAAATTTGGAAATTATTGGACATCTACGGAAACCTATGAAGCATTAAGAGTCTATATAGATATGAACTATGCTGGATTGAGGGATGATGTTGTAAAGTTGTTAGCAGGGGAAGAGGTATATTTGAATACCAACAAATTTCAAAATGATATGACCACTTTTAAATCAAAGGATGATGTTTTGACATTACTTATACATCTAGGGTATCTGGGATATAACAGTTCCAATCAGACATGCTATATACCAAACAAGGAAGTAACAAGTTCATTTGTTGCATCAGTTGAAGATTCATCATGGAACGAAACAACGAAGGCATTATTAAACAGCAGAGAACTGTTAGAAGCAACATGGAATCAAGATGAAAAGAAGGTAGCCAAATATATAGAAGAAGCCCACTTGGATACATCAATACTGACATATAATAATGAAAATGCCCTTTCATATACAATATCGATTGCATATATGTATGCAAGGAATTATTATACGATTGTAAGAGAAATGCCAAGTGGAAAAGGTTATGCAGATATGGTATTGATACCTAAAGATGATAAACCGGCAATGATTATAGAATTGAAGTGGAATCAGGATGTTGAAACAGCAATCACTCAAATTAAAGAAAAAAAATATCCAAAAGTATTGGAAGAATATAAAGATAACTTACTGATAGTAGGAATAACTTATGACAAGAAAACAAAAAAACATATATGTAGAATAGAAAAAATGAATTAGGTTCATAAAAAAGAATGAACCTTTTTTCTTTATTATAAAACTTAAGATTAACAGTATATTTATTCAATATCATCGTTATCCCTTAAATAAACTAATTTATATACTTACAAACATTTTTGTTTATACGGTTAGAATTATTTATATAAAATTGTTTCGTAAATACAAGGTTACACCTGTAACAGGGAATAGACCAACGACAACGCCTAGATTAATTAATGTTTGAATTCCAATCATGGAAATAATTCCAATCATTAAAAAACTACCAAATAAATCTTTAACTTTCATAGCCTGATTAAAAACTGTAATAAACAAATAACCATATAATCCTACTAAAAAAATACCGCCAATTAAACCAAACTCTTCTAAATATATCGCAAAAATAAAATCAGTTTGTGGTTCTGGTAAATAAAAATGTTTTTGAACACTATTATTAAATCCCACTCCTAAAATTCCCCCTGGAGCAATAGCATATAATGATTGGATAATTTGAAACCCACTACCTAATGGATCAGCAAAAGGATTTAAAAAGGCAACAATTCTAGCTAGACGATATGGAGCGGATATAATCATTAAAACAATTCCAATTACGCCTAAAATTCCTAACATAATAAAATATTTAAAAGGAAAAGGACTGACAATCAACATGACAATAATTGAACAAACCATAACAAAACCACTACCAAAATCAGGTTGTAACATAATCAAACCAAAACCTAATGATAAAACTATTAATAACTTAATACTGGCTTTTAATTTCTTCAATTCATGATAATGATTACTTACATAACTAGCACTATAGATAATAATCGCTATTTTAAACAACTCTGAAGGCTGTAAAGAAATGATTCCTAAATTAAACCAGCTTCTTGAACCACCACGAACACTACCGATACCAGGAATTAAAACTAGAATCATTAAAATGAAACAAAATATTAGGATTTTATTTGCATTTTTTTGATAAAGATGATAGTCAATTTTTGAAAAAATAAACATGGCAATAATACCAATTATTGCAAACAAAGCTTGTCTTTTTATATAATACAAAGAATCATTAAACTTATAACCTGCCCAAATATTTGAAGCACTATAAACCATCATCAAGCCAATAAAGACAATGGTCATTACTAAAATAACTACTCTTTTACTTTTCATTTACATCCCTCCATCATAAGTATATGAATAAAATGTTTATAAATGAAAAAACGATATAAATCATTAATCATGATTTATATCGTCTAAAGAGCAAATAATTTCTTTAAATACGTTACCACGTTGTTCATAACCACTAAATTCATCGAAACTGCTTGTTGAAGGTGATAGTAAAACAATATCACCAGATGAAGCGTGATTGATTGCTTCTAGTGTTGCTTCTTTTAAGTTTTTAACACAAATACTATTTTCAACATGCATTTCATCTTTAAAACGTTTACCAGCAGCACCAAATGTTATTAAACGTTTTATTTTATTGTTGTAAGTAGATATTTCTTTTAAATCTAAGCCTTTATCAAAACCACCCATTAGTAAAATAACAGGCTGTTTAAATGCTTTTAAAGCAATAATACTGGCATCAGTATTAGTAGCTTTTGAATCATTATAGATCTTTATACCATTTATTTCTCTAACAAATTCAATTCGATGTTCAACTCCAATAAATGAAGCAATTTCTTGATTGATTATTTCATTTTTTACACCACATTTTTTAGCAATACAAATTGCAATCATAATATTTTGTAAATTATGATTACCAACTAATTTAATATCATTAAGACTAATAATAAATTCATCTTGATAGTAAATAGCATTATCTTTAATCATGCAATCAGCATGATTAGTTAATGACATTGTTGTTTGTTTACAAGGAATAGGGTATTGTTTTAAATATTTGTCTAAAACTGAGTCATCTAGATTTACAACAAAACTATCATTTTCATTAGTGTTTTTATAAATATTAGTTTTTGAAGCATAGTATTCATCTAATGATGCCATGTAATCTAAATGATCAGGTGTTAAGTTAATAATGGTTGAAACATTTGGTTTAAATGTTTCAATATCAAGTAATTGAAAATTACTCATTTCAATAACAATATAATGATTTTCTTCTTCTAGTAAATTATGATCTAAAACAATATCACAAAGTGGTGTACCAACGTTACCAGCTAAATGAACATGTTGATATTGTCCTTTTAAGATCTTATCAATTAATGTAACAGTAGTTGTTTTACCATTTGTTCCAGTAACACCAATATAATGTTGTTTTTTAGCTACTTGATAAGCAAGTTCTATTTCTGTATATACTGGAATATTTCTTTCTTTTAATCTTAAAATAAATGGTTTATGATAATTGATTCCAGGATTTTTTATTACAAAATCAAAATCACGCTCAAATAATTCATCAGGATGACCACCAGTAATCATTTCAATTCCATCATCAAGATATTGTTGATATTCAGGAATTTTACTAGCTTCTTGAAATTCATTAACAGTAATCGTTGCATTAAGCTTTTTAAGTAAACGAATTGCTGCTTTACCGCTTTTAGCTAAACCAATTACTAATACTTTTTTACCTGTCAACATTTTATAACACTCCAATAACAATTGCTAAAATACCACAAATAAAACCAATAAACCAAAAAGAAATAGTAACCTGTTGTTCAGACCAGCCTAACATTTCAAAATGGTGGTGAATCGGTGCCATTTTAAATACACGTTTACCACGTAATTTAAATGAAGTAACTTGGATAATAACTGATAATGTTTCCATTAAGAAAACCCCACCAACTAAAATCAATAATAACTCTTGTTTAGTAAGAATTGCTAAAACCGCTAAAAAACCACCTAAACCAAGTGAGCCAACATCACCCATAAAAATCTTAGCTGGATGATAGTTAAACATCATAAATCCAAGTAAAGCACCAACCATTGCTGTAGCATAACTAGCTAAAACATAGTCTTTAGTCATAATTGAAAAGATGATAAATGGTGCAATTGCAATCATTGAAAGTCCTGTAGCAAGTCCATCTAATCCATCAGATAAGTTTACACCATTACTTTCACCAGCAAACATAATTAAAATTAAGAATGGATATAAGTATTTAAAATCAATACTTATATCAACTAGTGGAATTGTTACTACTGATGTAAACCCAGGAATAAAATTCATAGCATAGAAATAGCAAATAATTGCTAAAGCTATTTGTGCTAATAATTTAGCTAATGGTGGTAATCCTTTATTACTATGCTTTACAATAATTAAAGCATCATCAATTAAGCCAATCAAACTATAACCAACTAAAACAATTGTAGTTAAAATAAGTTCAGGATTAAAGATATTTTTAATATCAAAAATAAGTGTACTAATAGCCATACCTAAAATAGCAGCTAAAACAAACACAATACCGCCCATTGTCGGTGTTCCGTTTTTAACCTTATGTGATGCTAATCCTTCTTCACGTTCAACTTGGCCAAATTTCATTTTATGTAGAAACGGGATTACTCTAGGCATAGCTATTAAGACTAAGACGAATCCTACAC
The DNA here is from genome assembly GCA_018369555.1 of Thomasclavelia spiroformis. GTDB lineage: Bacteria > Bacillota_I > Bacilli_A > Erysipelotrichales > Coprobacillaceae > Thomasclavelia > Thomasclavelia spiroformis_A. Next base: position 33,548 of record JAGZCC010000007.1, on the reverse strand, counting down.
CAAAAGCAAAGATCAATTTTAAAAAGTTTTCCATTTTTTTAACCCCTTTTTTTAAATTCGTCTTTACTATACCATATTATCGAATAATAGGCAAAATAAAAGGGACGAAGTCCCAATTATTCAATGTGTTTATTGACAAATTCCTAATTCTTTCATCAATTCGGTTACCTTTTTAATAGCTGCATCTTCATCTTCACCTTCAGCAATAATTTCAATAGTTGCCTTAGTAGGAATCCCCAAAGATAAAACCCCCATTAAAGATTTTAAATTAACTGTTTTTGAAGCATAGATTAATTTAATATCTGATTTAAAAAGTTTCATTGTATCAACTAATTTAGTTGCAGGTGTTGCATAAAGGCCAACGGGATCAATTACGGTAGTATTTATTCTTTTTGCCATTTTATCTACCTCCTTCTATGTTACTTTAATTATAGCATTGTTATTTTTTTTATGCATTAGTAATGATAAATCTTTTCATAAATATTTGAAACAATGTTACAAGTTAATTATATATAAATGAATTGTAAAATATGTCTAATTAGTAATAATTGATTATTTTTATATAATAATAAAATTATGAGTTAAGCTTGATTTTTTAATCGAATATGCTACAATCTAATCGCAGATGTCTAATTCTGTAGACTATTGAAGGGATGAGGACAATGAATAAAAAAATAGTCAATGTTTTCAATAGTAAAATGAATGTTTTTATTTTTAATGGGATACATAATTCAGCATCAAAGTTTTTATATTTAATTAATAAACTATGAATTGGTATGTTTTGTATGTTCTTTCTTATAAGAAAGAACAACTAATTAAATATTTAAATAAATATAAAGATGTTGAAGCGTTTGTACCTAAATATGAATATTATCGTAGAGTTACTAAAGATTATGAAGTTAAACCAATGTTTGATGGTTATATCTTTGTAAAGTCAACAATGAATCAATTGGAGTTTAATTCATTGTTGATGAAAATGTCTAAGGAAAGAGATGGATTATTAAAACAACTTGTTTATCCAGATGCCTCTGCTTTAAAGAAAGAAGAGATTGAGATGTTTAATAAGTTGTTGGATAAAAGTTATGTTGTAAAGATGTCCCAAGCGTATTTACAAGATAAAAGAGCAATTATTATTAATGGTCCATTAAAGTATTTTGAAAATGATATTTGTAAGGTTGATAAGTACAATAAAGTAGCTTATTTGAATTTATTGTTTATGGATCGATCAATAAAAGCAGGTTTAGAAATTATCAAGTAAAAAATGAGCTGGGGAGAATGGTCTACCGCCCCCAGCCTATATTTTGAACATAGTTTTACTTACCTTGGGGTAGGGGGAACTATGTTCTTTTTTTGTGTTTTAACAAGGGATTTTATGTATTTATTGGATTTTAAATATATAGGTAATAATAAAAATAGTGTATTAGTACACTATTTTTATTATTGCTTTAAAGAGGGGAGTAGGTATATTTGGAAAAATTTGAAAATAAGATATGGCTATCATCACCGACAATGCATGGTGATGAGCTTAAATATGTTAGTGAAGCTTATGAAACTAACTGGATGTCGACAGTTGGTGAAAATATAAATGAAGTTGAAAGAATCACAACTGAAAAAATTGGTTGTAAATATGCAGTAGCCCTTTCTGCTGGAACGGCTGCTTTACATATGGCTGTAAAACTTGCTGGTGTTAAACCAGGTGATAAAGTCTTTTGCAGTGATATGACTTTTGCTGCTACTGTTAATCCAATTGTTTATGAGGGTGGTGTACCTGTTTTTATCGATAGTGAATATGAAACATGGAACATGGATCCAAAAGCATTAGAAAAAGCTTTTGAGTTATATCCTGATGTAAAGGTTGTAATGCTGGCTCATCTTTATGGAACACCGGCCAAAATGGATGAGATTATTGAAATCTGTAAAAAGCATGATGCTATCTTGATTGAAGATGCTGCTGAAGCCCTAGGCGCAACTTATAAAGGAAAACAGTGTGGACAGTTTGGTAAATACAGCATCATCAGTTTCAATGGCAATAAGATCATTACCGGTTCATCTGGAGGAATGCTTTTAACTGATGATTTAAAAGCAGCTAATAAGGTAAGAAAGTGGTCAACACAATCAAGAGAAGCAGCTCCATGGTATCAGCATGAAGAAGTTGGATACAATTATCGTATGTCTAATGTAATAGCCGGAGTAGTAAGAGGACAGTATCCATATCTTGAAGAACATATCAAACAGAAAAAAGCAATCTATCAAAAATATAAAGAAGGATTAAAAGATTTACCGATTATGATGAATCCCTTTATTGAAGAAGAATGTGAACCTAACTACTGGCTATCATGTATGATTATTAAACCAGAAGCAATGTGCAAACAGGTAATGGGAGAAAGTGAATCATTATATATTAAAGAACCGAGTAAATCATGTCCTGCCCAAATACTTGAAACATTAGCTAAATATAATGTTGAAGGTCGACCAATCTGGAAACCAATGCATATGCAGCCAATCTATAGAAACAACCCATATATTACTAAAGAAGGAAATGGTAGAGCAAATACTAATGCATATATTGAAGGTAAGACTACAGATGTAGGAATGGATATTTTTAACAGAGGTTTATGTTTGCCATCAGATAATAAGATAACACCTGAACAACAGGATAAAATTATTGAAATCATAAAAGGGTGTTTTAAATAATGTATCGAAAGTATATTAAAAGATTACTGGATTTTATCTTATCATTATTTGCAATAATAATTCTAAGTCCAGTCTTATTGATAGTAGCGTTGTTAGTGAGAATAAAACTGGGAGCACCAGTCATCTTTAAACAAAAAAGACCTGGACTGAATGAAAAAATCTTTACATTATATAAATTTAGGACAATGACTGATGCTAAAGATGAACATGGAAACTTATTTCCAGATGAAATAAGATTAACTAAGTTTGGGAAACTGTTAAGATCAACAAGTCTTGATGAATTACCTGAACTTTTTAATATCTTAAAAGGAGATATGTCAATAGTAGGGCCAAGACCACTATTAGTAAGATATCTTCCTTTATATAACGAACATCAAAAACATCGCCATGATGTAAGACCGGGATTTACAGGATATGCACAATGTAATGGAAGAAATGCTATCAGCTGGGAAGAAAAGTTTGATCTGGATGTCTATTATACAAAGAATCTGACATTGTTTATGGATATAAAAATAATCATTAAAACGATAAAAGTAGTGTTATTTAGAGAGGGAATATCAAGTGAGACATCAGTAACGATGGAGGAGTTTAGAGGTAGTAGCGATGAGGGATAAAATCGTAATCATAGGAGCCAGTGGACATGGAAAAGTAATTGCAGATATTGCCAAGTTGAATGGATATCAGGAAATTATATTTTTAGATGATGATATAACCAAAACAAAAAATGGAAAATATGATGTCGCTGGTACAACTGCTGATATTGATAAATATCTAGAACAGTATGATTTCATTATTGCTATTGGCAACAACGAAATCAGAAAGAAGATAACTAAACAATTAGATGCCAAAAATATTATTCAGCCAGTTTTAATTCATCCAAGTGCTATTGTTGATCCTACTGCAACAATATCATCAGGAACAGTAGTAATGGCAAATGTAGTTATTAATGCTGATACTAAAATAGGTAAAGGATGCATTATCAATACCGCAGCTACAATTGATCATGATGGCAATATTGCGGATTTTGTTCATTTAAGTCCTGGAGTGCATATTGCCGGTACAGTAAATATCGGTGCTAATACCTGGGTAGCAACAGGAGTATCAATAATCAATAATCTTAATATTTGTAATGACAGTATTATTGGTGCTGGTGCTGTGGTAGTTAAAGATATAAAGGAACAAGGTACATATATAGGTGTGCCAGCAAGGAGGATAAAATAATGAAGAAAATCCTGATACTTGCAAATAATGATGTAGGATTATATAGGTTTAGAAAAGAAATAATTGAAGAACTGATAAAAGAAAATGAAGTATATATTTCACTTCCTTATGGTGAATTAGTTGATAGACTAATTAGTATGGGGTGTAAGTTTATTGATACACCAGTTGATCGTAGAGGAATCAATCCTGTTACTGATTTAAAATTATTAAATAGCTATCGAAAACTGTTTAATAAAGTAAAACCAGATCTTGCAATTACGTATACAATTAAACCAAATATATATGCCAGTTTAATTGCAAGATTTAAAAAGATTGATTATGCCGTTAATATTACTGGTTTAGGTACAGCTTTTCAAAGCGATAATTTGTTAAGAAAACTAATTGTTTTCTTATACAAAATAGCATTAAAGAAAGTTAAGGTTGTTTTCTTTGAAAATGAAGAAAATCAAAATATTTTTATTAATGAACATATTGTATCAAGAGATAAAACATGTAAATTAAATGGTGCAGGAGTTAATTTAGAAGATTATCCTTTAATGGAGTATCCTGATGAAAATCAAGATATCCGTTTTTTATTTATCGGTAGAATTATGAAAGAAAAGGGTATTGATGAATTATTAGAAGCAGTAGGTAGAATCAAAAAAGATTATCCAGCAGTTCAGTTTGATATTGTTGGACCAATGGAAGATAACTATAAAGAAACAATTGATGAGTATGTAAACAATGGTGTAATTAACTATTATGGTTTTCAAAGTGATGTAAAACCATTTATAAAACAATGTCATTGTTTTATTTTACCTTCATATCATGAAGGTATGGCTAATACCTTGTTGGAATCTGCATCAATGGGTAGACCTTTAATAACAAGTAATATTAGTGGCTGTAAAGAAGCTGTTAATAATAATGGTTATCTAGTTAATGTAAAAGATAGTAATAATTTATATGAACAAATTAAAAGATTTATTGAATTAGATTATAAAGATAAAGTTTTGATGAGTAAAAACTCAAGAAAACATATTGAAGAACTATTTGATAAAAGAAAAGTAGTAAAGGAAACTATGAAAGGATTAGGAGCATGAATAAATCAATAAAAGTATTACATGTATTGAATACAAATACATTTTCAGGAGCAGAAAATGTTGCTACCCAGATAATAAATCTTTGTAGGAAAGAAGGTATAGAATCAATATATTGTAGTCCAGTAGGTAAAATCCAAAGTGCTTTGAGAGATAGAAATATAAATTATTATCCAATTGTTTCTTTATCAGTAAAAAATTTAAAACATGTAATTGAAGATTTTAAACCTGATATTATACATGCGCATGATAGACGTGCAACACTTATAGCATGTATATGTTCAAAAAAAATACCAATTATCTCTCATCTACATGGTAAATTTATGGATATGAAAAAAATATCATTAAACAATATTATGTACTCAATAGCAGCATTAAAAGTAAATAAAATAATATGTGTATCTAACTCAATAAATCAAGAATGGATATTATCAAAATTTTTTAAAAATAAAATTAGTATTGTTAGAAATGTTATAGAAATAGATACTAATTTATATAATAATTTGACTTTAAAATATGATATTTGTTTTATTGGACGTTTAGTCTATGAAAAAAATATTCCTAGATTATTAAAAATATTAAAAAGATTAAATGACCTGAATCCTAGTTTTAAAGCAGTAATATGTGGAGATGGTAAAGAACGTGAATATCTTACAAATTTTATAAATACAAATAAACTAAATCAAAGTATAGAATATAAGGGATTTGTTAATGATCCATTGAAATATATTGCACAAAGTAAATTAATGATTATGACATCAAGAACTGAAGGAACACCTATGGTTGCTTTAGAATCTTTATTATTAGGAAAACCAATTATTTCAACCCCAACAGATGGATTGACAGAAATTATTATGAATAAAAAAAATGGTTTTTTATCAGATAATGACGATGAGATTATAAAGTATATACAAAGTATTTTAGATAATGAGAAGTTATATGAGCAATTATGTTTAGAGGTAATGAAATTTAATTTAAAAATTAATGATGTAACTGAATATAAGAATTATTTCATTAGCTTATATAAAAATATAATTTAGGAAGGAGCAACATAATATGATTAATGTTTTACAGGTTATTACTGAATTAGGTGATGGCGGGGTAGAAATGATGTTAACAAATTTGTATAAAGAAATTGACACATCAAAAGTAAAATTTATTTTTTGTGTTCAGACAGATAAGCGTAATAAAGAACAACTTATCTTAGATTTAGGAGGGAAAATAATACAGATAAAATCGTTATCACAATGTGGAATAATAAATTATATTAAACAAATTTATATTATTTGTAAAGAAAATGATATTTCATGTGTACACTGTCATAATTTGTTACAAAACATTTTTATACTTTTTGCTGCAAGATTAGCAGGTGTAAAAAAAAGAATATGTCATTCACATTTAACAACTGTTCATAGAAAAAAAATTTTAGTTTTTTTACCTATATTTAGATTTATAATTAATATATTATCAACTGATCGATTAGCATGTGGTATAGAGGCGGGAAAATTTTTATATGGTAAAAAGGATTTTACAATTATTAATAATGCAATAGATATTGATATGTTTATTAGATATGAAAATTATCTTGAAGTCAAAAAAATTAATGAACAATATGGGAATAATATTATTTTACATGTAGGACGTTTATCGAAACAAAAAAATCATCCGTATCTAATTGAAATAGCAAAAAAATTAAAAAATGAAAATATTGATTTTAAAATAATTTGTTGTGGTGATGGACATGAGAAAAATAAGATATTTAATTTAATCAAACAAAATGAGTTAGAAGATTATGTTAAGTTATTAGGTTCAATAAACGATTTAATTCCATTTTATTACGCATCAAAAGTAATGCTTTTGCCTTCACTATATGAAGGGTTACCGGTTGTTTCTATTGAGATGCAGGCTACAGGATTAGAAGGAATATTTTCTAGTACAATAGATAAGACCTGTGATTTAGGGTTAGATTTAGTACATTTTATTGATATAGATTTAAATAATGTAAATGAATGGGTTACCACAATTAAAAATATTTTAAATTACAATAAAAAAAATGATAAAGAAAAAATATATAAAACATTGAATGATAAAGGCTATAATGTAAAAAACAATGCGAAATATCTTTTAAATATTTATATTGGAGATTAAAAGTATGGTATTTAAAATAAAAAAAGAAAAAATTTTTTTTCTAATTTTATTCATGTATGTATCGTTTGCGAGAACTTTAAATCTAATAAATACAAATTTTGTTTTTATTACATTAGCAACAATATATATATTATTCTTTAAGCGAGATTTAGATTTATTTTATTTATTAATAATTTTTTTGATTCCAAATTTAAATTTATTTTTATTTAATGGTATACCTTTAATAAACATCCTAATCGCCATATCATTATTATGGCTGTTTTTTAGTAAAAAAATATATTTAAATAGAAGAGAAAATAATTTTTTTATTTTTATTGTAATTTTTATAGCATATGATTTAATTCATTTTTTGTTTAATGATTATTTTAATATTTTTGAAAATATTATTTTATATTTATCAATTTTATCTGCATATTTTTTTTATATCTATCTGAAAAAAGAAAATTCGATGGAAAAATATTTAAATTATTTTATATATGGAACAATGAGCTCTTTAATTTCAGGATTGTTATTTATGATTTCAACTGGTAAATTTTCTAATGGCATAAATATTACAAATAGAAATTTAGGAAATGCAGGTGATCCTAATTATTTAGGTTTATATATATTAATCTCGATCATATTTTTGATAAATCAAATAAAGGAAAATGGATTTTCATTTAATAAGCTATTAATTATAATTTTTTTAGGAATAGGAGGTTTTTCTACATCATCAAGATCATTTATGCTTTTGTTAATTATTGAAATATTACCTTTTATATATATATTATTTGTTGATTTTATAAAAAAATTTAAATTAAAAAAAATATTATTGATTGGTATAGCAATTGTTATTTGTGTATTCTTTTTAAGAATTTTTTCTGAGAATATAGATTTTATTTATAGTAGGTTTGATAATGCTACAAATCTAAATGAATTAACTAATGGACGTTCTGATATTGCTATGCTTTATTTGAATAAACTTACTTCTAGTGGTATGCGTACATTATTTGGGTATGGAATAAATAAATATCCTGTAAATATGGAGATTTTTGAGTATGCACATAATGCCTATATTGAAATATTAGTAACAGTAGGAATTATTGGAGTATTAAGTATAATTTTTCTTTTAATATATGTGATAAGTACTGTAAAAATTAAAATATGGTCTATAAAATTTTTGCCTATAATAATTTTTTGTATTATATCATTTAGTATAAATATTGTAGAGGTAGAATGTTTTTATTTTTTAATAGTAATAATTTTTAAATATTCGTCAAAAAATAAGTTTAACTATGATTTTAAAGGTATAAATAAAATGAATGATATTTTATCATAAATATATAGTTAAGAAATTAAAATTTTTTACAGTATTGATTAAAATAACATGTAAAACTAAATATAATTAGTTATTTTTAGAGTTATTAATAGAAAGGAGTAGTACGATAGAGTGTTTATATAGTTGGATATCGTACAATGTAAATATGGAAATAAAAATTATGAAAACAGAATTAACGAAAAATATTGGTGATGTATTTCAATGTTTAGCAACAATGCAATTTATAGAATGTACACAGCCACAATATATAGATAGAGAAGAATTAGGAAAAAATGTTGATAAAGAAAGTAAAATTATTTTAAATGGTTGGTACATACATGATAGTAAATATTGGCCTCCTGCGAGTAATTTAAAACCACTATTTACCTCAATGCATATTTCTAATGTTAGACAGAAAAATGGACAAATTCCTATCCAGGAAATGATTTTATCTAAAAAAGGAGAGTACCTAAAAAATAAAATCATAGGTTGTAGAGACATGTTTCTTTATAATTATTTAGAAAAAAAAGGTATGAAAGCATATTTTTCAGGGTGTATGACGTTGACATTGGATAATAAAAAATTAGGCAAAAAGGTAGATGATGGTTATATTTGCTTAGTAGACTGTAGCGATACAATATATCAATTCATAAAAGGTATAACTAATAGAAAAATTTTAAGATTATCCCAGGAGGGAGATGAATGGTTTTTACCATATGATGAAAGACTAGAAAAAGCTAAAGAATTGTTAAAATTATATAACAATGCACATTTGGTAATTTCTGGTAGACTTCATGTTATATTGCCATGTTTGGCATTAGAAACACCAGTTATTCGCATTGAACCTAAATTTGGTGATGAACGTTATGAAGGAATTGGTGATTTAATGTATTCATGTACAGAAAAAGAGTTGATTTCTAAAAAATTCCCATTAAATTTAGAAAATTTAATGAGTAATCCAAAAGAATATAATGTAATTAGAAATAATCTTATAAAGATTGTAAAAAATTATATAAACGATGTGGATATGGATGAAAATTTTTATAAGAATATACATGAAACAAATATGAGTGCGTTAAAAGCCGCAAAAGAATTTCAAATTTGTTTTAGAAAAAAAAATAAAATGTCCCCTTATTATATACGTCAAAATTTATATAAATTCAGAAAATTTATAAGAAATAAAAAAAATTGTATATAGAGGTGCCTTATGAGATATATGAAAATAAAAAATGATGTATCAAAAAAAATATTAAGTAATATACAAAAAAGAAATAACAAGGTTTATACTAATGAAATAGACATAGCTATAGCAACTGATACTAATTTTATTAGGCAAACACAAATTCTTATTTCATCATTTGAAAATATATTATCAAATGTAAACCTACATATATTAAATATTTCTTTATCTGAAGAAGATGTAAATAGAATAAAAAAAATTGCACCTGTTAATGTCAAGATTAATAACATAAAAATTTCAAAAGATGATTTAAATAATTTAAAAATAAATAAAAAATGGCCGATTGAGGCATGGGCAAGAGTATTAATACCAAAGATATTTTGTAATAAAATTTTATTATATTTGGACGTTGATTGTATTGTTGTTGATGATATAAGTGAGTTATTTATAAATGATAATTTTGTGATATGTGGTGTTGAATCACCATATTATTTGAGACAAGAAAATTCAAAAATAAACAAGGGAGTTAATAGCGGGGTGTTACTATTAAATTGTAATTATTTAACAAATGAGAATTTTACAAAAAAGATACTCGATTATGGTAAGTGTAACATGAATTCATTGACAATGCCTGATCAAGATAGTATAAATTTTATTTCACAAAATTATATGTTTTTTTTGAATCCAGAATATAATGTTATGAATTTTATGTTGGGGTTAAATTATTTTCGTATTAAATATAAATTAAATAAAAGATATTATACAAAAAGAGAAATTTTGAATGCAATTGAAAATCCTAAAATCATACATTTTAATGGAGGACCTCTTTCTCGTCCATGGCTGCAAACAGGAAAAGAACATCCATATAAAGTTATATATAATTATTATAATAAAAAGGTAATGGATTTAGAAAATGAATAATGCAATTAGTTTTATAATACCAGTTTATAATAATGAAATGTACATAGAAAGATGTTACCAATCTATTATCAACCAAAATATTGAGTATGAAATAATTTTTATTGATGATGGTTCAACAGATGAAAGTAAAAACATTATTAAGAAAATAAAAAATGAAGATAGACATGTAATTGCTGTTTTTCAAAAAAATAACGGACCATATTTAGCAAGGATAAGAGGCTTAAAACTAGCTAAAATGAAGTATATTATGTTTGTTGACTCAGATGACTATTTAGAGACAAATACGTTAAATAACTTAATAAAATATTTCGATTATGATAAAAACATTGATTGTGTAATGTTTGATGTAGTTAAAGAATTTAAAAATGATAGCTCAAAAAATAGAATTTTAGATACCAGATTAAAATCGAAAGTATATAATAAAGTAGAAATAAAAAAAGAAATTTGTCCACTTTTATTCTCTAATAATATAGTTTGTTCACTATGTAATAAAATAATAAAAAGAGAGCTTATGGATTTTTCAAAAATAAAAATGCATACATTGAAGTATGGAGAAGATGGCCTTTTTTTTATGAAAATAATTGAAAATTTTAATAAGTTATACTATGAAAATAAAGTTATTTATCATTATTGTGATAATGGAGAAAGTACTCTTACAAAAAAGCATGATAATAATTATATAGAAAATGTATTAATTCCATTATATAAAGAAAAAGACAGTTATGGTAAAAAATGGGGCTATGAAAATTTATCAAAAATCGAATTTACATATCTATATATTTCTGAAATTATAAAATTTAATTTTTTTAAAAGAATTATATGTGAGAAAAACAGATATGCTTTATCACAATTATCAAATATAAAGCTTAATAAAATATATTCACCTGTTAATAATATAAATTTAAAATTTAAAATTGCAATTATAATATGTTGCATTATTTCAAAAATTAAAATACGTGCCTAGATTAATTAATAAAAATATATCTATTATTAAGAATTATGAAAGGAAAAGTATGGCTATGTTATAGTTATATTGGTGGTAATATTGGAAAAAAGTAGAACAGAGAATAGTTTAAAAAATGTCAAAATAACATTTATTGTTTATTTTATTACAATGTTTTTTCAATTTATAAATAGAACAATGTTCTTAAAATTTTTATCTATTGAATATTTAGGGATAAATGGATTATTTTCTAATGTTTTATCAATGCTAAATCTTGCGGAATTGGGAATTGGGAGTGCAATGGTATATGAAATGTATAGACCATGTGCAAAAAACGATATTGATACCATAAAGAAAATTATGTATTTATATAAAAAAATATACATAATAATAGGTATATTTATTCTTATTGTAGGATCGTTGTTGACACCATTTTTAAATTTTTTCATTAATACACCACCTCAAAATATTGGAAATATACACTATTATTATCTGTTATATGTTTTTAATATCGCAATTTCTTATTTCTTTACATATAAAAGAAGTTTAATTATATGTTTTCAAAAACAATATATTAGTAGTATTACAACATGTGTAAAAAATGTATTAGTTTGTTTTTTTCAAATTTTAATTTTATTTCTTACAAAAAATTATACATTATATTTAATGATTCAAATTATTTTCACTTTTTTAGAAAATGTAGTAATTTCAAGAATTGCAAATAGGATGTATCCATATTTAAAAGATAAAGCAACTTTACCAGATAGTTCAATTATTAATTCAATTAAAAAGAATGTATTTGCAATGTTTTTTCATAAGATAGGGACAGTAATTGTTACTGGAACAGACAATTTAATAATTACAAAATTTGTTTCACTGACAGCTACAGGGTTGTATTCAAATTATTTAATTGTGATTTCTGCCCTTAATAATCTAATTTCACAAATTTTTTCTTCTCTAACTGCAAGTGTAGGTAATTTAATTGTTGAAAAAAATAACAAACAAACATATTATGTATTCAAAAAAGTGTTTTTTTTAAATTTTATGTTATTTTTATTTACTAGTGTAGTTATGAATTTAATTTTTAACGATTTTATATCATTGTGGGTAGGTGAAAAATATACTTTTAATAATATTGTAGTTTTCTTTATTTCGTTGCATTATTTTTCTGGTGGAATGAGAAAAGCTGTACTTACTTTCAAAGATGCAGCTGGATTATTTTGGAATGATAGATATAAACCGATTGTAGAAAGTATAGCTAATCTAATTTTTTCAATACCTTTAACTATTAAATTTGGTATTTGTGGGACATTACTAGGGACAATTATTACAAATATTTTTATAGCAGGATTAATTGAAGCATATGTATTATATAAAAATTGCTTTAAAATAAACGTTGTACACTATTTATTTTCTTTAATAAAATATTATATATTATTTTTTGGATGTATGCTAATTACAATATATATAGGAGAAAGTATTAATTTTAGTTTTTTTTCGAATATAATCGTTAAATCTATTGTCGGATGTTTAATTACATTTGTTTTAATATGTATTTTTTGCTTTAAAACAAATGAATTTAAGGATGTCATAAGATTAATAAAAAATAAAATGATATAAAATTTGTGAGATTATAAGTGTGAAAAATTATTAATAAAAGATATAAGAATCGAGTAGGAAAAAATAATTAAATTATTGGGATTATAAAAAAATGTATAAATAATTTTTAGATGTTAATTATTCTATTAAAAATTTCAAGATATCCTATGATGTATTTTTATAACCATAAAGAGACAAGGGTGACTCAATTATCCTTGTTTTTTTGTGTTATAAGAGCTAATGAGGTGATATGCTAATAATGTGAATCTTCGTAAGCGCCAAATAAAATAGTGGATTAAAATATAGAACTCAACAAACTATAATATAGAATATGGAGACTGCCAAAACTATATTATAGTTTTTATATTCTCTAAAAATTATATTGAAAGACAACTATATTAAAGTCAAGTAGTAAATTATTAAATAGTATGAAAAATAAAATACTTGAAAATATAGTATTTGATCTTTGAAATTGTGAATGTAAATATGATGAAAAGAACTATCGTTAGGAATAGCTTATTTCAATAAATTGAGGTTTATTAAAAGTTTTGATTATATAAGTAAATTTATATCAAAAGTAAGATGATTTGTTTCAAGATGATAAATAATTCTCAAAAAATTTTCTTACACAATGACCTAAAGCGCAAAGATGTCCTTTGCCTTGACTTCATTTTAAATGATAGTAGTTATTAAATGCAGGGTTATGACGTATTACAGGTAGAATGACTCGATAAAGTGTTGTCCTTAGATATTTAGAACCTTTCTTGGTTATGGCTGTTTTATCAGCAGAAAATTTGCCAGATTCACTAATATATGGATTCACACCTGCAAATTTAATTAGTTTTCCTGCATTTGAGTATTTACTTATATCACCGAGTTCAGCTAAAATAGAAGTACCGGAAATCGTTGAGATTCCTGGTATTGTTGTGATAGAAGAATTTTGTGTGATGGCGAGTTCTTCTATTTTTTTATCTAACTCATCAATTTGGGAACGGATAAGGGATAAGGTCAATACTAGAAATGATTTCTCATCTCGAATAGAAATGATACGATAGTAATCTTTATCTGAGAGAGCTTTAGTAATTAACAAAGCATCCTCTTTTATCACTTTTAACGGATTTTAAGGTAGCTTTTCTAAGGTTCTTAGTGGTAATAGGATTGATTAAAGCAACTTTATAACCTTCAGCCAATAAGCTACTTTCTAAGGTAAAGTTATAGTGTCCGGTATCTTCCATACCGATTAAAAGTTCATTTTTTGCATATTTATTAAGTTCCGTATAGAGTTTTTGGAATCCTTCTTTATTGTTTTTGAAGAAAAAAGGATCACATAAAGATTCGCCAGTAAAAGAGTCTATGATATAAGCAGCATGTGCATATTTGGCAATATCAATTCCAACAAGTTTCATAATTAAAATTCCTCTCTTTCAGTAATTTGTAATTGTGAAAATGAATCCACTTCAAAGGTAGCAAAAACCTGGTGTGTTAAGAATTCAAAGTCTCATACAACTAATAATAAATGCGATACGAAGAAGTGGTAAGATCCTTTCTGGAAAGTCAAAGCAATAAGGAAGAAAATACAAATCCACATTCACAATTGCACATTTTATCACAACCTGAAGTGATACCAAATAATTCAGGTGGAAAGGAGAATTGGTATATTAAAGTTACTCATTGTATGAGTAACTTTAATATACCAGGAAGAGTGACTATATGACAATCCAGGAATTAACCCAAAACGAAAAATACAAGTTCTGATATTTGAAAATCAAGGAATGTAAAGAAAGTGATTTGTCTGTTCAAGATTTTTGCGAAAAAACAATATTAAGGCATCGACCTATTACAAATATCAACAGAAGATAAAAACTGTTTTGTGCGATCATATAAACAACGAAACCGAACTTAAAAATGAGGTTGCTTTTATACCTGTTGGCAAACAGGTATGTAATAATGAAAAAATAATTATTATCAAAGGCGGTATCAAAATAGAACTTGATTCCAATACATCCTATTCATCTATTGAACCTCTTTTGAAATCACTGTTATGATTGGAGATATTTTAAAAGCTGAACATATCTACTTTATTATTTGGCGCTTACGTTATTTTTATAATGTTAAAGTAGCAATTAACTATTATTTAAATGAAGATAAAGAAAAAATCTAAAGACACTAGAAAAATATATAGATAGTGATAAGTTTTTAAAGATAATGGTATTTTTGCCAAAGAAAAATTGATGCTAGTATATCAGATTAATGATAAAATTTATGATAAAGAGCTACAACCTATATAAATTAAAAGAATTATAGAAAATAACCTATAATTCTTTTAATTTGGAAACAGCATCAAGATTTATACTGTATTTATATGGTTTGTGTTGTTGATCAATTTTAATAATATTATCTTCATGATTAATTTTTTTGATCATTGCTCGAATGCTTTGTTCACTATAGTTAGTGATTTTAACGAGCTGAGACATCGTAAAACCTTCAATCCCAAATAATGTGACTTGTAAAATTAATTCAACTAATGACTGGTATTTAGAATCAACGTATTTACATAATTTTTTTATCATATAATTGTACACATTAATTGTATCTTCAATTTTTTCTTTTAATTCTTGAAGACCTGATAAATATATTTCTAAAAAATAAATGATAAAAACAGTTAAATCACTTTTATTTCTAATATCACTTGTCAAAGTAAAGGCTTCATAATATTTTTTGTTATTATGTGTGCAGGCAATAGAAAACTGAAGTGCACATAATATATTTAAATGATTAGCTAAATAGCCGCTTGCTAAAAATCTACCCATTCTGCCATTACCATTATAAAAAGGATGAATATATTCAAATAAATAATGAAACACAGCAATTCTTATTAAAAAATTAATATTTTCATTATTAAGTATTTTTAATGATTTTTCAATCATGTCAATAATATTATTTTCGCCCACAATTCCTTGATGAATAACTTTAGTTCCAGAATTAATCTCAACACTACCTTTTCTAAATATCACACCATCAGGTTTATCTTTTTCACCTTCATTGATAACATCTTCAAGAAGAATTTCATCATACAATGCTCTAATATCAGATACTGAATTTAATTTTAGAAATTGTTCTTTCCTTAGTTTTTCATATTTATTAATCATTCCTGAAAATCTTTTATAATTTTTAGGAGTATTATCGATAAGCATATCTTTTAATTCTTTTCGTGTACTATATATTCCCTCCATTTGATTAGAACTTCTAATTTCCTCGACAAGGGTGCTAATGATTAAATATTCTTTTGCTAAATTTGGTAATGCATCAGAGGCCATAGTTTTTTCTAACCATGTATTTAGCATATAGATTTTATCAAGCAAGAATAAAATTTCATCATTGATTAAATAAAAACATTCATAATCGTTATTTAATTTTATATTTAAATGATTAGCTGTTTCACTATTAAATCTTTTAAAATATAATTCATTACATTTGTTTTCATCAATATGAAACATTTTTTTTAATTATATATATTTCATAATATTTTCCCCTTTTTTTTCATATGTTATGTTTTTAGCTGCTAATATATTATTTTTTTGGTAAAAAATAAAATTTAAAAATGATAAATTATATTTAATTGTTTATTATTTAATTTGAATTAACTTATTTAAATTTAAATATGCTAAATAATAAAAAAGGTGTGAGGCGCGCTGGTCCTCACACAACGTATTATTAGACTAATACAGATTTTATTTTTTGTAAAGATTTATTTTATAATTATCTAAAAAATTGCAAAAGAAAATGTATTATAAATTTATAATTTTAAAGATGGTTTAGTGTTATAAATTATAGTAAAATAATTATATAAATATTGATGATATGGTGATTAAGATGAAGAATGTTTTAGTAATTGGAAATGGTTTTGATATAGCACATGGTTTATATACTAAATATATTGATTTTTATAATTTTTGTAATGCAATAAAAAGAGTTCTTAATGATAAAAAAGATATAGCTATAAGAGAAGATATAAAAGAAGAATTATTAAGATCTGAATTTATGAAATCAACTGCTAATATTATTAATAATAAAAAGATAGTTAATGATGATATGTTAGAAAAAATGATAAATATTTGTAAAAATAATTATTGGTTAAATTGTATCGAAGAGCGCAATTTATCTAATGATCCTCACTGGTGTGATATTGAAGGAGTTATTGCAGATGAGATTTCTAAATTATCATATGTTGCTAAAAAATATGATGGTGTTAGAGTAAGTAATTTTGCGTTAAATGAAAGTAATGAAATTATAAATATTTATCAGCATGTAATGAATTATGCTTCAAAAAGTTATAGTTTTAAAACAAGTGTATGTTTATTTAAAGAAAAATTGTTATCTGATTTAAATGATTTAACGTGGATGTTGGAAATTTATTTATCAAAGTTTTTAAATAGAAAATCAAAAACATACAAATTTTTTGAAACATTGAATATTGATTATATAATCAATTTCAATTATACCGATACCTATAATAAACTTTATAAAAAAAACATTCCAACTCACTTCATTCATGGCAAAATAAGAAATAATGATAAAGATGCCATGAATATGGTCTTTGGTATTGGTGATAGTATAAATGAAGATGATAATAATTATGAATTTATTGAGTTTCAAAAATATTATCAAAGAATTATTTATAAGACAGGTAATGATTATGCTAAATGGTTAGATAATAATGAAATAATGAATATTTTTATATTTGGTCATTCAGTTAATGAAGCGGATGGGGATATTATTAAAAGATTAATTACAAGAAAATATACAAATATTTATATCTATTATTATGATCAACCGGCTTTGAATAGTATTGTTGCAAACTTAACAAGAATTTTAGGTAAAGAGACGATTATTGATTATACTAATAAAAATAAAATTGTATTTTTAGTAAATGATCTTAGTAATTCATTTAATATTTCTAAAGATCCATTAGTAATGGATCATAAAGAACTAATAGAAGTATAGATATATAGTAAAAATTTGAAATCTTTATCTAATAATTTATATATTGTATTATAAAGTAGGTGATAGATAATGAACAATAAGATAATGTATGATTCTTTTGAATTATTATATGTATATATAAAAAAGATAGATCGATGTTTTGAAGATACGTATTTTAGTTTTACAAATGATTATGATATAGAATATGACTATGATAATAAAAGATTAAAAATTGTTAAAAAAGATGCTTCTGTTTTAACAAATTTTTTAAGTAATAAAATTAAATCAATTAATTTAATAGTAGGTAAAAATGGATGTGGTAAAACTACATTATTTGATTTATTAGGTTTAATGTTAGATGATCGTTATGATGTATTTAATTTAGATTATAAAGATGAAAGAAGTGGATGGTTTGCTTTATATAAATGCGGAAGCACTAATGAATTTTATGTTGAAGGATTTAATTGTAAATTATTATTTCTTGAAAATTATATAGGAAATGAAGAAATTAAACAAATGTATTCAATTCATTTTACATATGACTTTATAACCAATAATATAAAAGAAATAAGTTTTTCTGGAAGCTATGAACATCATGATTGTCCTTTTGTTTTTTATAACCAAGAAATAAGAAACTCATCTCTCTTTCCTCAGACAAATCCCAAGATTATTGATAGGGATGATTATTCTTATCTCATTAATCGTAAATATATAAAAAATGGAAAATTAACCCACTTATATTATTTAGCAACTAATAATTATGATTTTTTTAAGAAAATAGAAAATGAATCTTTAGCAATTGTCATCAGAATAAAAAATGAATCTTATTACGAGGATGAAGGAAATTTTGATTTGTTATTCAATTCCAAAGTTAATAATGATGAATATTTAAAATTAGAAATAAAAGATCGTTATCGTTATAATTTGTTAAAAACAGAAATTTATGATATTTATCATAATGTTATAAAAAAGAATAAAGAAAAACATGATAAATATTTAATGGAATTAAAAAATTTAGAACAATTTGATACAATAATTAATAAAATAAATTTAATATGTAAAATTACATGTAAATATTTAGATACAATCAATGGTCTAGGAGTATCTTTTGGATATTATGAGTTTTTAGATGAAATTTGTAATAAAATAAATCAACTAACAGATAAATATATAAATTATTCTTATTTAATAGAAAAATCTAATATTTTTTCAAAAATAAATGAAGTTTGTGAAATAAAAATTAATTTAAATGATCAATTTGATCAAAACGTATTTAATCTCTTAGAGCTGTATGAGATGGGAAACAATGGACCAAGTTTATTAGGTGATTTTAAAAAAGTTTTCAAAGTTCATTTAAACAATAATATCAGTGAAGGAGAACTCCAACTAATAAATACTTATTCAGGTATTTATTATGCATTAACTAATGGATACAAAAATCAAAAATCTGCAATTATTTTATTAGATGAACCTGATAAATCATTTCATCCAATGTGGATATCATCTTTTATTGACAATTTAGTTAAATTAGTTGAATCTATAGATAATGATATGAAATATCAATTCATTATCTCTACTCATTCACCATTTATGTTATCTGATATACCTAAAGATTGTATTACATGTATTGATATCGTTGATCATCAACGAATTGTAAGTAAAGCTAAGAAATCTTTTGCTAGTAATTATTATGATATTATTAAAGATACATTCTTTTTAGAAGATAGTGTAGGGATGTTTGCTAAAAGGAAAATAAATGAAATGATTGAAGTAATTAATAATATTGATAATAATATAAATGAAGAAAATATTAAAAGAATTAATGATATGATATCAGTTATTGATGATGATTATTTAAAAAATATTTTGCATAGCGAACTAAATAAAAAAATATCTAATTTTAATCAAAAAATGGCTCTTGAACTAGAACAGGAAAATCTAATAAAACGAATTAATGAGATTTCTATGAAATTAGGTGAATTAAATGATTAAATTAGATATTAAAATATATGATAAAATTAAAGATGATTATTTTAATGAAATAATCAAAGAAATTAAAAATAATTATGTTTCTAGTAATAATTGTTATTTTAAAAACGTTTGTATAAGTGATTTTTTTGAAAATAGTAAAGGTTTTAATGAAAATAGAATAAAAAAGATTATTTTTATGGATTTTGTAGACATAAATAATAACGATTCACTTTTAACAAACTATTTAAAAACAGGTTTATTAATTCGTTATAGTGATTTTAAAATAGATAATGTTTTAAAAAATCTAAATAAGTCTATTACACAAACTAATCGATATACTTATCGGCAAAATTATATAAAAATATATTTCAATGATTGGATAAATGATTATTTAATTAAATATCCTGATTATTTTAAAAATGATAATGAGTTTAAAAAACTAATCAATGCAATTAATCAAGAATATGATAAATTGAATCAAGAATTTATTAAAATAATCAAATATGATTATCTTAGTTCATCATTGCGACACAAAATCATTACATCAAGTGGTATTACCGTATGTCCATATTGTAACCGTCAATATATTTCATATTTTAGTAATAAGGGTGTAAAATATACAACAGCTGATTTAGATCATTTTTATCCAAAATCTATTTTTTCACTATTTGCTTTATCTTTATATAATTTTATTCCAGCATGTCAAATTTGTAACCAAAGGTTTAAAAAGAAAAAAATGAAAAAGATCTTGTATCCTTTTAAAGAAGGATTTGATAATAATGCTAAATTTGGTTTAAATATACATGATGTAAATAGTTTTTATGGTAAAAGCGATAATTTTGATTTAATGCTTGAAGTTGATGATAATTCTTTAATCAAAGAAGAAATTATTAATAATAATGAAATGTTTCATTTAGATTCGTTGTATCAGCATCATAAACCATATGTTCAAGAATTATTAATGAAAAAGAATCTGATTTATACTAATAGTTATTTTGATATGATGAGTAAAACTTTTAAAAAACTTAATCTTTCAAAAGAACAACTAGATATCTTTTTATATGGCTATAGTTTTGATGATGATATAAATAAAGATAAAATCTTAAGTAAACTTACAAAAGATATATTAGATAAATAATTAGCTTATATATGATTGAATAAATCGACATATTTTTTTAAAGTAGATTTTTGTAGAAGAACTATAACGAATAAAAAGATGCATACCAAAGAAAAGACTGTATAATAACCTTTAAAAAAGTCATTATAGATTCTGGCTATTTTAGTGAATAAAAGACAATTAATGGTTTAAGATAGTTACTGAAAGAAATATATAGATATGCTATAATAGAATCAAAGAAGCGAGGTGATATGATGAAAAAAGCTTTACCAATTGGAGTAGATGACTATCGAAGATTAAAAGAAAATAATTATTATGCAGTAGATAAAACATTGATGATTGAAGAATTTCTTCAAAGACAGTCAATTGTAACTCTAATTACCAGACCAAGAAGATTTGGAAAAACATTAAATATGTCAATGATGGCAGAGTTTTTTGATATCACTAAAGATTCTAAAGAAATTTTTAATGATACTAACATTATTAAAAGCCTTTATGCATCAAACATGAATCAATACCCAACTATTTTTGTATCATTTGCTAATGCAAAAGGAGACCAAATCAATGTTGTACAACAGATCAAAGAACAATTAAGAAATGAATATAATCGTTATGAACATATATTTAATAATTTATCAAAATTTGAAGAAGATGATTATAAACAAGTTATTGATGGATTAATGTCTAAAAGTGATGGCAAGCTAAATAACATTATAGATGCATTATCTTTTTTGATGAAAATCCTAGAAAAATATTATCAAAGAAAAGTCATGCTTTTTATCGATGAATATGATACCCCATTTATTGAAGCACATGTAAATGGCTTTTACGTTAAAATCAAAAATGGGTTAGCTTCATTACTGCATAATTCTTTAAAAACCTCAAATAGCTTACAATATGCCTTGCTTACCGGAATTCAAAGAGTCGCTAAAGAAAATATTTTTAGTGACTTAAATAATTTAGTAGTTTGCACTGTTAAAGATCATACATATGATAAATATTTTGGATTTAATGAACAAGAAGCAAAAGAATTATTAGAATATTATGATTTAAAATTAAACGACGATGTAAAACAAATGTATGATGGCTATCATATTGGAAACCAGGAAATATATAATCCTTGGTCAATTATTAACTATGCAGACACCCATGAATTACAACCATATTGGGTTAATACTAGTTCTAATAAAATGATAAAAAAAGCAATGATAAAAAAGGATCAAGCTTTTAATCAGGGGTATGAAAAATTAGTTGCTAAGGGATATTTACAAACGTTAGTACATCTAGAAACAAGTTTTTTTGAATCTAGGACGACATCTAGTTTATGGGGGCTTTTTGTCAATGCTGGATATTTGACGATAGCTAAAACGATCTCACTTAGAGATAGGATATATATTATCAAGATTCCTAACCAGGAAGTACAAGAAGAATTTATGAATTTAACAGCATATTATTTAGATGTATCTGATACTTTATTAGCTGACTTATTTTATGCTTTAAAGATAACTAATCAAAATCTATTTACCACAACATATCAAAGAATTATTAAAAGTTTACCATCATATTATGATTTAAAAGATGAAAACAGTTATCATATGATGATGCTAGGGATGTGTGCCTGGTTATCAAATGAATATGAAATCATCAGCAATAAAGAAATCGGTAAAGGAAGATGTGATATTATCTTAAAAGCAAAAGGCGATTTTACATCATATATCTTTGAATTTAAGTATACTAAAAATAACCATGATAACCTAGATGTTCTTGCAAATAAGGCAATTAAACAAATAGAAAAAAGAAACTATAATTTAAATTTAAAAGGGAAAGTAATTTATGTTGGTTTAGCCCACTTGCAAAAAGAAGTAGTAATAAAATGGAAGGAATTAGAAAATGATTAGAAAATTAGAATTAAATGAATTTGACACAATTTATGAATTATTGAAACAATGTTTTCCTAGTGATGAATATCGAACTTATGATCAACAACGAGCATTATTAGATAATCCATATTATCAAATTTATGTTTTAAGTGATGAAAATAAGCAAATAAAAGCATTTATGGCAATCTTTGAATTTGAACAAATTGCTCACATTGAACATTTTGCTGTTAATCCGCTTTATCGAAATAATGGTCTTGGTTCAAAGATGTTAAAAGATGTAGTTGCTCTTTTAAATAAAAGAGTATGTTTAGAAGTTGAGTTACCGGATAATGAACTGGCTAGTAGAAGAATTGGTTTTTATAAGCGGAATAACTTTTATCTTAATGAATATCCTTATATGCAACCACCGATGTCTTTAGGTAAAAAAGCGATTCCACTATTGCTTATGACTACGCAAAGTAAATTAACGGAAGAGGAATTTAATAAATTAAAAACATTATTATATACTGAAGTATATAATCAAGATAGAACCTAATCATAGGTTCTATTTTAAATAATAAGCATCATAAGATGTGTTGGAGGGATATAATGAAACAAAATACTAAAGATTATAAAATAACATTTCACTATCTACCAGCACAAACAGATTTAAAAAAAATATTAGAAGATAATTATTTAAACTATCTAAAAAAACAAGAAAATGATTCTACTAAAAGCAAAGGACACTTGCATAATGACAAATGATAAATATTTAGTAGGAGCATATGAACGGTTATCAAAAGAAGATGATAAAAAAGATGATAGTTCATCGATTGAAAGTCAAAAAATGATTATTGAATCATTTGCTAAATTTAATCAGTTAGAAATTATTAAACATTACAGTGATGATGGTTTTACTGGTTCAAATTTTAATCGACCGGCTTTTGAGGCTTTAAAAAATGATATTGAAAAAGGATTAATTAATTGTGTAGTTGTAAAAGATTTATCAAGATTAGGTAGGGAGTTATATGAAACGGGAGGATATATTGAAGAGTATTTTTTATCAAAACAAGTAAGATTTATTGCTATTAATGATGGCTATGATTCTAATGTTGGTGATGCCATGCTAGGAATTAGACTTAGTGTAAATGATTTATATTTAAGAGATACATCCAAAAAAATACGAAGTAGTTTTGATGCCAAAAGAAAAAAAGGGGATTATATTGGTTCATTTGCTAAATATGGATATCAAAAAGATCCTCAAAATCCTAAACACTTAATTATTGATCCAATTACTTCAAAAATCGTTAAACAGATGTTTGAGTGGGTTGTTCAAGGTTTGGGAACAAGTACGATTGCGCATCGTTTAACAAAAGCCAAAATACCAATTCCTTCTATTTATAAAAAAGAAGATCGAGCTAATCATCAAAATAAGTTAAATGATGGTTTTGGTATTTGGCGTCCCCAAACAGTAAAAAATATTGTTAGTGATCAAATGTATTTAGGACATATGGTTCAATCAAGGTGGAAAAAGCTTAGTTATAATTCTAAAAAACTTATTGAATTACCTCCTTCATCATGGATCATTGTAAAAAATACGCATGAACCAATTATTGATCAAGCACTATTTGATGCCGCACAACAAGAATTATCTAAGTATCATAAGTATCGTTCGCGTCATGAAAAAAGATTTTTATTTCAAGGTTTGTTAAAGTGTAAAGAGTGTGGACATAATCTTAGTATCTCGACAAGAAAAACTAAAAAAAATATCCAACACTGGACACAATGTAATTACTATTCTAAGTATAGTAAATATGGAATGTGTACGTCACATCGGCTAAATTATGATCTTTTAGAAAAAGATTTGTTAAAATTTTTAAAATTTGCTGGAAAAAAGTTTTTAGAAGATTATAATTATGAATGTTTACTTAATGAAAGTATGCAAATTTGTCAAAAGAAGTTAGTAGAACTTAAAAATTCTTTAAATAAAGTTCAACGTGAAATACTAAAAAAAGAAAGTATGTTAACTCATTTATATGAAGATCGACTTGATGAAATCATTTCAGTTAAACAGTATATATTAATGTCAAAGAAAATAGAAAATGAATTAAGTGATTTGGCAGGTAAAAAAAATGAGTTGACTAAAGCAATGTTTTTGTATAAAAATGATTGTTTGGATAATGATATAGAAAAATATAAACAGTTGATTAAGGATTTTATGAGTTTTAAATTTCCAACTAATGAATTAATGTTTCAATTGATTGATAAAATAGAAATTGATAAAGATAAAAATATTGAAGTATTTTTTAAAGTAAATATTTCTAAATATATTGATATGGATTGTATCGAAGTTACAAGGTAACAGGTGTAACATTGCCATTAATGTCTTATGGCGGTTCATCTTTAACAATAACTTTGATTGCTTTTGGAATTATATTAAATATTTTAAAATCAACATTTTAATGATATACTATGCAAAGAGGTGAGAAGATGAGAGTAATTATTGGAGCAGGAGGAACTGGAGGCCACCTTTATCCTGCTTTAGCTTTAGTTGAATATATCAAAGAAAAAGAACCTGAGAGTGAATTTTTATTTGTTGGAACTAAGGATCGTTTAGAATCACAAATTGTTCCTAGTAAGGGGTATAATTATGTTGGCTTAAATGTTCATGGATTAGTTGGAAATCCAATAAAAAAAGCCATTGCAGCAACAGTGTTTGTAAAGTCAATTTTTACAGCAAAAAAAGTTGTTAAAAAGTTTAAACCGGATATTGTAATTGGATTTGGGGGGTATCCTAGTGCAAGTGTAGTTGAAGCTGCTTATCGTTTAGGGTATAAAACAATGATTCATGAACAAAATTCAATTATTGGTTTGACTAATAAAATTTTAATTAAACATGTTGATAAAATCGTTTGTTGTTATGATTTGGCATATCAAAATTTTCCTAAAGAAAAAACATACAAGTTAGGGAATCCTCGAGCTAGTGTTATTACTTCAATAAAGTCTCAGGAAATCTTTAGTAAATATGGTTTAGATAAACATAAGCCATTGGTAACAATTGTAATGGGTTCATTAGGTTCAAAATCAGTTAATGAAAAGTTGTTAGAATCATTACGTGATTTTGAAAAAAAAGATTATCAGGTATTATATGTGACAGGTAAAAATTATTATGAAGAAATGAAAAATAAAGCTGGAAAACTTAATCATAATGTCAAGTTAGTACCGTATATTGATGATATGCCATCACTATTAAAAAACACTACTTTAATAGTATCACGGGCAGGTGCTTCAACAATGGCTGAAATTAGTGCGATTGGTGTTCCTTCAATTTTAATTCCAAGTCCATATGTTGCATCAAATCACCAAGAATATAATGCACGTGAGTTATCTGAGCGAAATGGGGCATTAATGATTCTTGAAAAAGATTTAAATAGTAAAGATTTTGTTGATAAAGTTGATTATGTTATTAATAATCAAATCGTTCAAGAGAGTTTAAGGAAGAATTCTTTAGCATTAGGAAAACCTAATGCGCTAGCAGATATGTATAAATTAATTAAAGATACGTTAGGAGCATAAGATGAAGTTTTCACAAATAAAAATAGATTTAGAGATGTTAGATGTAGGTAATATAATTGAAGATGAACCACTTTATAAACATACAACTTATAAAGTAGGGGGGCCAGCAAGAATCTATTTAAAAGTTAAAGATATTGAAAGTTTAGTAACGACAATTAAATATTGTCGTAAGCATCGTGTAAAATATATGATAATTGGTTGTGGCTCAAATTTGTTATTTTCGGATAAGGAATATGATGGCGTTATTATTTCATTAACTGAGTGTTTTAAGAAAGTTAAAATTAATGGTTCGTTGATAAAAGCTCAAGCTGGGGTATCGATGATTTCTTTAGCTTATCAGGCTGCTAAAATAGGGCTGAGCGGTTTTGAATTTATGGGTGGTATTCCTGGTTCAATTGGTGGCGGAATTTTTATGAATGCTGGAGCTTATAAATATGATATTGCAAGTGTAGTAAAAAGTGTTACACTGTTAAATGAAAAATGCGAGGTTGTTAAGTATAGTAAAGAGCAAATGGAATTTGGATATCGTCATTCTATTTGTCAAGATTGTAATAAGTTAATTATTCTTGAAGCTGAATTTGAATTATTAGCTAAAGAGCCAAATGAAATTAAGGCGGTTTTAGATAAACGAAAAGAAAGAAGGATGTCGAGTCAGCCATGGAATTTACCAAGTGCTGGAAGTGTTTTTAGAAACCCAGAAAATAAGCCGGCATGGCAGTATATTGATGAATGTGATTTAAGGGGATATGAAATTGGTGGAGCTCAAGTTTCTCCTAAACATTCTAATTTTATTGTAAATAATGGCTATGCTAGTGCTAAGGATATTTATGATTTAATTATGTTAGTTCAAGAAAAGGTATATGAAAAATTTGGGGTTAAGTTGAAATGTGAAGTAGATCTTGTTAATTGGGAGTAAGATATGAAGAAGAAGCAAAAAGAAATGTATGATGATTATAAACGTAATCCGGTTAGATCGATTTTAAAGGAAAAAAAAGCTAGACGAAGAAAAAAAAGGATTAAGGCTTTATTGGTTATTTTTGTACTTGTTTTGATTGCTTCTTTTTTTGCCAGTGATTATAGTAGGATAAAATCAATTAATGTTACAGGAAATGAATTGGTTGAAGAACAAGAGATTATTGAAGCTAGTGATGTAAAAATACGTCAAAGTTTTACCTTTTTTATAGATGATAAAAAAATAATATCTAATATAAAAAAATTACCATTTGTTAAAAGTGTAGATGTTTCTAAGAATTTATCAGGGAAGATTTCAATTAAAGTAGTTGAAAATGATCCAATTGGTCAATGTACAATTAATAATGTATTATATTTAATTGATGAAAAAGGTAAAATTGCGATTGATGATCAAGGAAGATTAATTAGTTATGTACAACGTTGTCCTAAAATAAATAATTTTGATGAAAAAGTTTTAAAAGCATTTGCTAAAGAGTATGCAAAGATTCCCCATTCTGTCATAAATCAAATTTCAAGTATAAATTATGCACCACAAAATGCGGATACAAATCGTATGGAGTTTATTATGGATGATGGTAAAATTTTATATTTAAGATATGATCAGATGGCTAATCAATTAAAAGGAAATTATTATGCTTTGTTAATGGAAAAATATCCTGATGACAAATATTATGATTTTTTAGGGAAGTATGTATATCGAAGTAAATAATTTGTGACTAAAGGAGTTTAAAAACTGTTGCATTTATGCTAGAATTGTATATATTAAGAAAGGGAGATACGTGATGAAAAATATTTACGCTGTTTTAGATATTGGTAGTGCAACATTAAAGTTTCTTGTTGCAGAAATAAGTAATCTTAATGCCAATGTATTATTTGTTAAAACAATTCCTAGTCATGGCGTGAAAAAAGGAATTATTGAAGATGACCGTATCTTAACTAGAGATATACAAAAAGTAATTAAAGAAGCAGAAGAATTTTTAAAGACAAAAATTACTAGTGTTGCTTTAGCAATACCTACGATTAAAGCTAAATTATATCAAAGTGATAGTAGTATCAGTCTTAAAGATGATGGTTCTAAAATTACAAATGAGGATATTTTAAGAGTATTACGTTTATCTGCTAAATTTAAGCGTTCTAAAGATGAAGAAGTAGTGTCAATTATTCCGGTTAGATATCACAGTGATAAAGGCGCAACTATTGAAGCACCGATTGGTGAAGTTTCAAGAAATTTAATTGTTGATGCTTTAGTTATTACAACGAATAAAGAATTACTTTATCCATATATATCAGTAGTTGAAAAATGTGGAATTGAAGTGCTTGATATCACCATTAATGCTTTTGCTTGTGCTAAAGAAGCATTTGATGCTGCTTATCTTCAAGAAGGGGCGGTATTAATAGATATAGGGTATAAAACATCAACCATTTCATTTTATAAAGATGGATATTTGCAGTACTTGACAGTATGTCAAGTAGGTGGATATGATTTTACTAGAAATGTTGCTCAAAGTATGCAGATTTCTATGAATCAGGCAGAAACTTATAAAATAAAATATGGTTCATTAGATGTTACTAAAGGTCAAAATGATATTATCCATACTACTGTTATAGATGGTAAAAAATATGATTATACGCAACAAGATCTTGCGGATATACTAAAAGAAAGTGCGTATGATGTAATTGGGAAAATTAAAGAGAAAGTTGATGTAATTGATAGTGCTGGCAAGTATGAGACATTAATTGTTGGTGGTGGCGGTGAACTGGAAATGATCGATACAATTGCAAGTGAAGTGTTAGAATGTCCAGTTAGAGTATATCGTCCTCAAACAATTGGTGCGCGAGATATGTCATTAGTTAGTACAATTGGAATGGTTTATTATTTAATGGAGAGAAATAAAATTGTAGGTAATTACCCATCATCATTGGTGTTACCGGATATTTCGAATACAATGTCTGTTAGATTTAAAGGGCTTACTAAGACAAGTTCTAAAAATCAAAATGGAAAGATGTCTAAATTGATAGATTCGTTTTTTAGTGAGGATTAATATAAAAAGAGAGGAATTAGGTTATCATGAGTGAAGAATTAGGATTTGAACAAGTAGCACGAATTAAAGTGATTGGTGTTGGCGGTGGTGGTAACAATGCTGTAAATCGAATGGTAGAAGAAGGTCTAGAAGGGGTAGAATTCTATGTTGCCAATACTGATTTACAAGTATTGAAACGTTCACCGGTTAAAAATAAAATTGAATTAGGTCGTGAACTGACTAAAGGATTAGGAGCAGGTGGTGAACCAGAAATTGGTAAAAAAGCAGCTCTTGAATCTGAAGCAGAAATCCGTAAAGTTTTAGAAGGTGCCGATATGGTATTCATTGCCGCAGGTATGGGTGGTGGAACTGGAACTGGTGCTGCTCCTGTTTTCGCTAAGATTGCTCGTGAATTAGGAGCATTAACAGTGGGAGTTATTACTCGACCATTTACGTTTGAAGGGATGCGAAGAAAGAAGCAAGCAGCAGCGGGGATTGAAGAATTGCGTGCTAACGTGGATTCAATCATTACAGTATCAAATGATCGTTTGTTACAATTAATAGGTGGTCGTCCAATGCAAGAGGCATTTAGAGAAGCTGATAATGTATTGCGTCAAGGAGTTCAAACAATTACTGATTTAATTGCAATTCCTGCATTTATTAATTTGGATTTTGCAGATGTTTCAGCAGTTATGAAAAACCGTGGAAATGCCTTAATTGGGATTGGAATGGCTAAAGGTGATAATCGTGCTAAAGAAGCAGCTAAAGCCGCTATTTCTTCACCATTGTTAGAAGTTTCAGTAGCCGGAGCTAAAGATGCTATTATCAATGTTACTGGTGGTGCAAACATTTCGTTGTTTGATGCAAATATTGCTTTGGAAACTATTTCTGAAGAAGTTGGTGATGATATTAATACATATTTAGGTATTGCAATTAATGAACAATTAGATGATGAAATTATTGTTACTGTAATTGCTACTGGTTTTGAAGATGAAAAAGAGGATGATTTTAGTCAACGTACTAATATGTTAAAACGTAGTAACGATGATTCATTATCAGTATCATCACGTTATAATCCAACTGAAGAAGAAGACGATGATGATGGAGATTTTCCACCAGCATTTATAAAAAATAGAAGGATTTAAAATAAGCTAACATTGTTAGCTTATTTTGCTAAGGGGGATAAATGATGAAAAAGATTGGTTTTATTGGAATGGGTAATATGGCCAGTGCAATTGCTGGAGGTATAGTAAAGAGTGGTTTTATTGCT
This sequence comes from Thomasclavelia spiroformis, assembly GCA_018369555.1. GTDB lineage: Bacteria > Bacillota_I > Bacilli_A > Erysipelotrichales > Coprobacillaceae > Thomasclavelia > Thomasclavelia spiroformis_A. The sequence continues at coordinate 2,700 of JAGZCC010000007.1, read as the reverse complement.
GGAAAAAATATTTATGCTTTTGATATTGATAATGATAAATTAGCTAAGATGAATTTAGAGTTTGGAATTGTTGGGTGTAGAAATGAGATTGATTTAGTTGAAAAAGTAGATATAATTATTATGGCAGTAAAACCAAATATTGTTGAAGATGTTATTTTAAAAGTAAAAGCTAGTTTAGAAAATAAGGCGATTGTTTCAATCGTTGCTGGATATGATTTTACTTTATATAATCAATTATTATTACCGACAACGAGACATCTAACAATTATGCCTAATACACCAGCATTAGTATTGAATGGAATGACATTGTTTGAAAAAGAAAATTCATTAACTGAAGATGAATTAGTATTTGTAACAAAGATGTTTTCTAGTATTGGAGAAGTAGTGGAACTTCCTAGCTATCAAATGAAAGCTGGGGGAAGTATTAGTGGTTGTGGACCGGCCTTTGTTTATATGTTTATTGAAGCAATGGCAGATGGAGGGGTAAGTTTAGGCTTGCCACGTGATGTTGCTTATAAATTAGCGAGTCAGACTTTGATTGGAGCAGGAATGATGCAAAAAATAACAAAATTACATCCTGGTGTTTTAAAGGATCAAGTTTGTTCTCCTGGGGGGATTACAATTAAAGGGGTAGAATCATTAGAAGAAAATGGTTTTCGTAATGCGGTTATAAAAGCAATTAAAGAATCTAATTAGGATCGTAAGATCCTTTTTATTTTATGACATATTTTTAAAATAAAAAAAGCTATGATAACAAGGGGTGAGGTGATGGAGGTATATGTTGAGGTTATATTTTTGACTAATTTCTTAATCATTTTATCGTCCTTAGAGATGATGGGAATATTACTTTGTAAAGAAATGAGTTATTTACAAGTTTTAAAAGAGAGTTTTTTATTAAATTTTTCAGTTTTGTTATTATATATTGATAGTTATAACTGGATGATTTTAATTATGTGGCTGATTATTTTTTATGTTTTATATCATAAACAGATATTTTTATATTATCCGGTATTTTTATTTATTTATTTTTCAATTTTATATTTTGTTAGTTCTTTTATTAATGATGCCTTTATTTATAATGGGGTGTTGATTGTCCCAATTAGTTTTAGCAGTTTTATATTATTTATTGTTGGTTTGTTATTTGTGTTGTTTCAAGTTATGTTTGTTGTTTATTTGAAAAGAACAGTAAGAATTAATAGTTATTTATATCCGGTGGAATTGTTTTATGATGGTAAAAAGTATGGATTTAAGGGTTTTTTAGATAGTGGTAATGAGGTTTATTATGAAGGATTCCCGTTAATTTTAGTTAATGAGAAGGTTATTGATAATTATGAAGTGATTGATGTTGTCGAGTTAGATGATTTAAGAAGTGGTTTTATTAGTATAATCAAAGTAGATATGTTGACAGTTAATAATCAGTTATTAGAAAATATCTATGTAGGAATTATTAATGGAATTAGATATGATTGTTTATTAAATAAATCGTTAATGGGGGGCATACTATAGTGATAAAATTAATTTTAAAATTATTAAATAAAACTAGGTATCTTTATTATATTGGTAGACATGATGTATTACCACCACCACTTAATACTTTTGAAGAAAAAGAAGCATTAGAAAAACTCGCTCAAGGTGATAGTGAAGCACGTGATTTATTAATTGAACATAATTTACGTTTAGTAGTATATGTTGCAAAAAGATATGATACAAATCAAAATGGTGGTATTGAAGATTTAATTAGTATAGGAACAATAGGCTTAGTAAAAGCTATCAATACTTTTAAAACGGATAAAAATATAAAATTAGCGACATATGCATCACGTTGTATTGAAAATGAAATTTTGATGTTTTTAAGAAAGAATAATAAACTAAGACATGAAATATCACTTGATGAGCCATTGAATATTGATTATGATGGAAATGAATTATTATTATCAGATATTATTGGAACTGATAGTGATATTATAAAAAATGAGTTAGAACAAAGTGATCAACGAGCGATGTTTTATGAAGCGTTTAAGGATTTATCAAAGCGTGAAAAAGAAATTTTAATGTTAAGATATGGTTTAATGAATTATGATGAGTTAACTCAAAAAGATGTTGCGAAAATGATGGGAATTTCGCAATCATATATTTCTAGGTTAGAAAAAAAGATTATTAAGAAATTAAGAAATAAACTGAATTATAATGAAATAAAATAGGTATAATTTTGTCATATTTGCTAAAAATAATGATGAAAGAAGGCAAATATGAATAATTATCAGATTATTATAAATGGTTATCATGAACCAAGTAAAAAATTAACTACAAAAGAAACATATGTATTAATAGATGAATACCAAAAAATTAAAGATGAACGAATAAAAGAGAAGTTAGTCAATGATAATATTAAATTAGTTATTTCAATGACTAAACGATTTTATAATCGAAGTGATGGTTGTGAAGATTTGTTTCAAGTAGGAATGATTGGTTTGATCAAAGCGATAGAAAACTTTAATACTAGTTATGAATTAAAGTTTTCTACCTATGCTGTTCCTTTAATTATTGGTGAAATGAAACGTTATTTACGTGATAATCATCAAATTAAAATATCACGATCTTTAAAGGATCTTGCTTATAAAATATTAAAGATAAAAGATGAGTATTTAAATAAGTTTCAAAGAGAACCGACAATTAAAGAATTAGCTAAGAAGTTAGATG
>JAGZCC010000090.1 GCA_018369555.1 Thomasclavelia spiroformis | reverse complement strand
TTCTTTAGAACTTATGTCCAATTTTAATATCAAAAATACTGATTTTTTCAGTGTTTTTGATTTTTTTTATTTATTTTTTAGGATATACTATTCATAGTGCTAGTAGTGATATATTATTTGGAGGTGTTTTCATGGCGTATTTCCTTAAAACCCGTCTTTAGAAGTTCTCACTATGAATCTTTAGAAGTTAAAATATCATAAATTTTATTTTACGCTGATTTTATCAGCTTTTTTTATTACTTTTTCTTTTATTGAATTATTTTTTACATTATTATTAACATAGTGATAGTAATGATATATTATTGGAGGTGCTTCTATGTCTTATTTCTTAAAAAAAATCATCAAAATGGTCACACTTATCTTTCCTGCATTGAAAGTTGTTGCTCTCATTTGTTTCTTTATTAAACAAAATGAATATAAAATTGATCTAGCTTATCTACTTAAGCCTATAATAAGTATAAAACATTTCATGAAACGATTTTATAACTTTATGATAGCTTAAAATTTATGGATAATGATCGTACTTATTTTGAAACAGATAAAAAGGCCTCAAACTTACTTGATACCAATCAAATTCCTATCGAAAAAATCTACTCTAAGAATATTATTTAAAATCAAAAATCATGGACAAAGGAAAAGATAGATGTCATTGATAAAGAGTTTAATCATATACAAAATATCACATTTTCTAAGCATTTTAATGTTAAATATAATTACCAGAAACATCAAAAAATTGAATAAAATAAAAAATTATACAAACAAAAATCAAAACATAATTAATGAATCAGCTATAAAAAACCACCGTTTTCAAGATATAATTTACTTGCCACATCTAAAACAGCCATGGATAGTCAAAATACTTATCATAACTTATGATATATTTAAAATCATAAAATCGATTTAGCTACAAAAAAATAATATACAAGCTCATTTTCTTATGTATTATTAAGCGGTTTTATTAAAAAACAACAAACTATTACTTAACAAAAACAAACAAACAAATAAAACAAAGACGGTAAGAATAATAAACTCTTACCGTTTTTTCAACTAAACTCTCACTATATTTAGATATTAAATAGTAAAACTGAATCTATACCAATAACATCAGTACCAACATCAAAATTTATTTTCAAAACAATTTACTATTTATATAATCAGTTAATTTTTTACCTGTTTTTCAATTCTATCTAATGCTTCAATAACATCCCAACAAAAAGAATCATAGCCCACAATATCAATAAATTGGTATCTTTGCATCTGTGATTTAACATTTTTTTGAACACCAGCAAATAATAATTGAATCTTATTATTTTGACATAATGAATGTATATTAGTTAATTCACGAATTCCAGATTCATCAATTGATGATACCCCTCGCATTGATAAAATAATATATCCAGTATCATTAATACACTTTTCAATTTCTAAACTAAGTTGCTCTTGGTTTGCAAAAAACAGCGGTCCTGCCAAGTAAACAACTTTAGTATCTTGATGATGATAGTTCAATTCTTTCCCAACTCTATTTGGTTCAATATTACTAACTTCAATATCTAACTCTGAACTATTAATTACAAATAAAACAATTGAAACAAATACTCCGATAATGATTGCAACAGTCAAATCAAAAATAACCGTTGCTATCATTGTAATTAAAAATTGACTTAAATTAGTTTTTATTTTTTTAGTAAAAAATCCCCTAATTTCTTGCCACTCGTTCATTCTCCAAGCTGTCATAATTAAAACACCAGCAAGCGCAGATAATGGTATTTTCGACATATATGGTCCTAATAAAAACATTGAAATTAATAATGCAACAGAATGAAAAATACTAACTAATCGTGTTTGTCCCCCCGCTTTAATTGCAACGCTTGTTCTTGCAATTGCTGCAGTTGCTGGAACACCACCAAAAAATGGGATGATCATATTACCTATCCCTTGTGCAAATAATTCCTGATCAGCATTTAATTTTTCATTTTTCATTTTACTAGCACTAGCACCACACAATAACGATTCAATCATCCCTAACATTGCAATACTAAACGCCGGCATAACCAGATTACTAATATTTTTAAAATTAATTGCACCAATAGATAAACGCGCTTCAGGAAATAAAGTAGTTGGTATTGCCCCAACTTGTGCTACATCTAACTTAAATATCAAATTGATAATCAATGCAATAATAATTCCCGCAAGAGACGAGGGAAAAATACCTTCCCATTTTTTAGGCCAGAAAATCATTATCACAATGACCAACATTCCAAAAAATACTGCTTGAGCATTAATATCAAATCCCAATTCAAAATATGAAAATATTTTTTCTAACATATTTGAACCCTTTGAAGTTACACCAAAGAAATTATCAAGTTGACCTCCAGCAATAATAATTGCTATCCCACTTGTAAAACCTGTTATAACACTTGCAGGAATAAATGAAACAATTCTTCCAAATTTAAAAATTGAAGCTAACAAGAGCATTAATCCTGAAATAAAACTTGCAACAAAAACCCCCTGCAATCCATATGTTGTTGATAAACCAATTAAAATTGCAGACATGGCACCAGTAGGTCCCGAAATTTGATATGAAGCTCCTGATAATCCCCCTATCAACAGCCCTGCAACAATTGCAGTAATCAACCCCGCTCCAGCATCTGCACCACTACTTACCCCAAAAGCAAGTGCTAATGGTAAAGCTACTGCTGCAACAGTTAAACCAGCTAAAGCATCTTTAATAAGTTTTTGGCTATTATAGCCAGAAAATTCATTTTTCAATCTCGACATATAGTCATTAAACATTTTCCTTCTCCTTCTTTTAAAGATCCTTATTCATTATAATAGTAATTTCATATATTTAAAAGAAAAAATCTATTTATTATCATATATTTTTATTAAAGAATTGATTTTTCTATGATATATAACTATTTTCAAAATATTGATTATCTAGTTTTTTAGATTTTGAATTTTTTTTATTAATTAAAAGGAAAAATTAATGTTGAATTTTAACTATTCTTGAAAAAAATTTAAAATAAAAAACTACTTTAGATACATTTAATTTATACTTTTCAAGTAAATAATTTATATATAAAAATACACTTTAAATAAAAAAACAGTTATTAATATAAACTATATATGTTTAGCTTATATTCTAACTGTTTTTATTTAAACATAATACTCATTTTTTCTAGGCTCTTCAAGTTTCTTAGTAAAAGCTTTAGCAAATTCTTGATATTCTTTATCATGATCCATATTTTTTGCATGCAATGGACAAACCTTAATACACCTAAAACATGAAATGCATTTATCACTAATTGTTTTACAATCATCATCGATTGCATGAACAGGACATTTTTCAACACAAATTCCACATTTTTCACATGTTTCATTTGTTTCAGGATGAAACTTACCTTTACTAATCCCCTCACGATATGGATACTTACCTGGCACTGAAACAAATGAGAAATTATCATCACGTATTTTCAAACGTACTAAACTTCCAAATAATGTATCACTATATACATCATCTTTATTAGGACGGCCTACTTGAATATTTCCATATGTATGTTGACCAACTAAAGCTGCAGCTGCAATTGGAATAAATCCTTGTTCTTTTACAACATTAAATAACTCTAATAACGCATCATCATAATGTCTATTTCCATAAGTAACAGTAATTACACATGCAGTATGATCACCAGTAAACTTTTTCAATCGTTTCAATGCTTCAGGTAAAATTCTTCCTCCATATACTGGAAAGCCAAATACAACTACATCATGACGATCAAAAGTCATCTCCTTAATAGAATTATCTATAGTTAAATCTATTTCCGTTAGCTCTCCTTCAAGACCTCGTGCAATACTAGCAGCAGATTTCTTTGAAGTAAATGTAGGCGAAAAATAAATTGCATATGTTCGATTAATTTTCATACCTCTACCTCCACTATTTTATTATATAATAAACCTCAAATGTAAACTGTTTATTACATTTTAATCCATAATATAAAAAAACTAGTTAAACTAGTTTTTTTATGCCATTTTTGTTAAATCATCTTTAATTTCATTGAAAGCAATAGCAATATTTAAGCCATGATCTCCAATTCTTTCAAAATCAATTAAAGTTTCAGTATATAAAGCACTATGCTCAACCGTACATTTTTTATCACGTAAACGGCTTAATTGATTTACAGCAAACTCATGTGTAGTGATATCAATACTATCTTCAATAACATCGACTTTTTCTACGATATTATGTAACTCTTCTCGATCTAAAACATTTAATTCTTCTAAAATATTTTTCGTTAGGTTATTCATAATAGAAATTTCTTTAAGCGCTTCATTAGAAAATTTTTCATCATCATCATAAAGTTTTTTTGCTCTTTGTGCAATATTAATTGCATGATCACCAACTCTTTCTAAATCTCCAGCCGTTTTTAAAAACAGACCGATTGATTTAGATTCTTCAATTGGATACTCAGCAGAAATTGCAGTAGTTGTAAATTTAATTATTTCTTTATTTAAGTAATCAATATACTCTTCATCTTTTAATAATTGTTTATGTTTTTCTTCATCATAATCAACAATCAATTCAAATGAACGTTGTACATTTTTTTGTACTACATTAACCATATTTTGTGTTTCATTAAATAATTGTGTACTAACAATTGCACTTGTACCAATATGAAAATCATTTGTAAAGATAGAAGAATCTAAATATTTACTAGATAATTTATCTTCAAAACCTTCTTTTTCAGGTAAAATCTTATACGCTAAAGTAACTAATTTAGTTCCAAATGGTAACAAAATAATTGTTGTAGCAATATTGAACACTGTATGTACATTGGCAATTTGAGCTGGAATATTACCTGGTGTCAATGATTGTACAAAATCAGCAAACGGTAAAAGCATACTGATTGTTACAAATATAATAGTTCCAATTAAATTAAATGATAAATGAATAATAGTCGTTCTTTTTGCATTTCGACTAGTTCCAACACTTGCTAAAACTGCAGTAATACAAGTTCCAATATTTTGTCCAAATAATACATATATTGCTGAAGGTAATGTAACTGCACCACTTTTTGCAAGAGCCTGTAAAATCCCAACAGATGCTGAAGAACTTTGGATAATTGCAGTAAAAACAGCACCTACTAAAATACCGATGAATGGATTTTCAAAAGTACTAACAATCTGAACAAACTCCGGTGAACTTCTAAGCGGAACCATGGCGTTAGACATCATTTCCATTCCCATGAATAAAATTCCTAATCCTCCAATAATTGTCCCAATAGCGTCAGTTTTTTTACTTTTAAAAAATACAATCAATGCAATCCCAATAAACGCTATAATCGGTGCTAATGCTGTAATATCTATTGCGATTAACTGTCCAGTAATCGTAGTACCAATATTAGCACCCATGATTACCCAAACAGCATTTATCAAATTCATTAACCCTGCATTAACAAACCCAACAACCATAACAGTAGTAGCTGATGAAGATTGAATAACTGCAGTAATTAGTGCACCTACTATTACTCCTAAAAAACGATTCGTTGTAAGTTTTTCTAAGATACTTTTCATCTTATTTCCGGCAGCTAATTCCAATCCATTAGACATCATTGTCATACCATATAGAAATAGTGCCAATCCGCCACACATAGCGAATATGTCTGTAAGTTTCATTCTTTACCCCCTGGTATATTATAATTTTCTAAAAAATCACAAAGTAAATTTAACATAAAATTTACAATATGCAAACATTATTGACAAATCTTAACAAACTCTTAACTTTTCTAATTTATTTCTATTATTTTTTCTTAGCATCTAGTTAAAATAAATTAGTGTTTAATATAAAAGTAACATCCTATCTATAAAAAACTAGGATTATATTTTTTAGATTATTTATCGACAAGCTCTTTTAAACTTTTTTAATAGAAGAAAGCAAAAATGAATTATTTAAAAACTGAACAAAACTTTGATAATACACATTTTTGTATAATTATAGTTTTGACATTAATCTATTTTATACGTTTTTATTTTATTAAATAACATATTGTTTATGTAAAAAAATATATTATAATAATTTTGAAAGCGTATTCTTTGGCTCGATACTGCTTTCATATTATTGTTGGGTAGTGTCAAATAAATATCCACCGGCCTAGCCGGTGGTTTTACTTATGCGGGCATAGCCCTGCTCCCAAAGCGCATGTCTGAAGACATTCCTTATGCCTTACGGCTA
>JAGZCC010000006.1 GCA_018369555.1 Thomasclavelia spiroformis | reverse complement strand
ATTAAATAAACCATGATATCATCACGACATCCAATAACTTCAGATAACGTACAAGTACCCGATTTAATTAAACTTTCTGCATTTCCTAAATAAACATCAGTACCATGAGACAATCCAGAAATAATTACCAGATCGCTAAAAGAGTTAGGTTGCGTTTGATCTAACATTCCTCGTACAAAATTAGTACCAAATTCTGGCAAACCTAAAGCACCGCTTTTACAACCGATAAACTCCAAATCACACCCAAGTGCTTTGCTACTTGTAAATAACGACATTACTTTTTTATCATTAGTAGGAATTGTTTTAGGATCAACCCCTGTTAAATCTTGTAAAGCTCGAATTACAGTTGGATCAACATGTCCTAAGATATCAAACTTTAATACATTATCATGAATTGCATGGAAGTCGAAGTGAGTTGTTTTCCATGCTGCACTTAAATCATCTGCAGGATATTGATAAGGAGTAAAATCAAAAACATCCATATCCCTTGGAATAACAATAATCCCTCCAGGGTGTTGTCCAGTTGTTCGCTTCACACCGCCACATCCAGCTGCAATTCTTTCTAATTCCGCACTTCTAATAGTTTGATCTTTTTCCATCAATTCTGCATATCCTTTAGCATATCCATATGCTGTCTTTTCAGCCACTGTAGAAATCGTTCCTGCTCTAAAAACATGATCTTCGCCAAATATCTCTTTAGTAAATGCATGCGCATTTGCCTGATATTCTCCAGAAAAATTAAGGTCAATATCAGGAACTTTATCAGCATTAAATCCCAAAAAAGTTTCAAAAGGAATATTATGTCCTTCACCTTTCATAATTGTCCCACATTTATGACAAGCCTTATCCTCTAAATCATAACCATCAGCTATAATCCCCTCTTCCAAAAACTCACTATAAGCACAATTAGGACACACATAATGGGGTGGTAAAGGATTAACCTCTGTAATTCCTGACATTGTCGCAACAAATGACGAACCGACAGATCCTCTTGATCCAACCAAATAACCATCATCATTAGATTTTTTTACAAGTAAATGCGAAATATAATAAATAACCCCAAAACCATGTTTAATAATATTACTAAGTTCTTTTTCTAATCTTTTTTCAACGATTGATGGCAAAGGATTTCCATAAGTTTTATACGCTGTTTCATAACAAAGTTTCTTTAAATTTTCATCAGCACCATCAATTTTTGGAGTAAATAATTTATCATGAATTGGTTTTATCTCTTCAACCATATCTGCAATCTTATTAGTATTTGTTACAACGTATTTGTAAGTTTCTTCTTTTGATAAATATGGATAACATTCAAGCATCTCATCAGTAGTCCGCAAATACTGACATGGATTTTTTGCTTTTGGATTACGTCGATCACAAAGCGGATGAGCTTTATGACCAATCCCAATCGTTGGATTTGAAATAAATACATCTCTAAAAATTCGATCTTTAACATCCAAAAAATGAACATCACCCGTCGCCACAATTATTTTATTTAATTTTTTAGCACAAACAATAATTCGCTGCAAAGATTTGATTAATTCATCTTTATCCTGTAATTTACCACGTTCAATTAAATGAAAATAATCCTCTAATGGCTGAATTTCAATATAATCATAGAACTTCATTGCCCTCTCTAAACGTTCATCAGATAAATTCAATGCAGCTTCAAAAACATCACTATTATAACAGCTACTTCCAAACAATAAACCTTCACGATAATATTCCAACCGTTCTTTAGGAATTCTTGATTCCCCATGAAAATATTTAGTATTAGCCTCACTGACTAATTTAAACATATTTTTTAAACCTGTCTTATTCAACGCTAAAGCACACATATGATATGGATATACAATTTTATAAACATCATTACTTGTCAGCTTATAAACATCTAACAAACTATATTTTCCACTTTGCATAATTTGATGAATCATTAAATTAAATACATCACCAAGCACTTTAGCATCATAGTCAGCACGATGGGCTATTTCATCATCATAATTAACACGATAACTACGACAAACATTTCCTAATCGATATGATTTCATCGGTTTTAATATAGCTCTTGCTAGTGCTAATGAATCAATAATAGGATTTTTAATTTCAGGCATATTATTTCTTTTTAAATTCTCATTTAAAAAACCGACATCGAAACTTGCATTATGAGCAACCAAAATACAATCATCAAAAAATTCCATAATTTCAGGTAAAACTTCATCAATAGCAGGTTCATTTTTTACCATTTCATTTGTAATATTAGTAAGACTACTAATTCGCGAAGAAATTGTTTTTCCTGGATTAATAAATTTTTGCATTCGATCAATTACTTCACCATTTTTTATTTTAACCGCACCAAATTCAGTAATCCCATCATGAACCACCGATAAACCTGTTGTTTCTAAGTCAAAAGCTACATATGTTGCATGTTCAATTGATACATCAATGGGATTATAAACAATATTCAAAACCGGTTCAACCATATTAAATTCTACACCATAAATCATCTTTATCCCAGCTTGTAAACTAGCACTTTGAGCTTCAGGAAAAGATTGTACATTCCCATGGTCAGTTACAGCAATTGCTTTATGTCCCCACGAAGCGACGGCTTTTATGTACTGCTCAATTGTCCCAATTCCATCCATGGCTGACATTTTTGAATGAGTATGTAATTCCACCCTCTTTACTTCACTTGTATCTTTTCTAGGGGCAGGACCTTTAATAATTTCAACCTCACGAGCTATCATTACCGTTTCATGAGCATAACTATCATAACGTACCTCTCCACGTACTTTAACCCAAACATTTCCTTTACCAATTGATTTTAGTTCTTCAAGCGAATTATTTGAATTATTTTCAAAGCGTTTAACAATGATTGAATCTGTATAATCAGTTACCCATAAACTTTGAATATGCTTATTTGACTTAGTTACAATCATATCTGTTTTAAAAACATAACCTTTGATACAAATATTACTATCTAATGTTTGATCCGTTATTTCTTCAATTTTCATATCAATTACATTACTTTTTTTACGATACTTATTTTGAAAAGTGTTTTCTTTTAAAATTGGTTTTTCGACTTTTTGAAGAAGGGATATATCAATTTCAACTGGTTCATACGTTTCCATTTCTTCTTTAATATCTTTAAAAGTATCATTTTCTTCATCAAGATAAAAATCAAAATTCCGTTTAATTCCTACTTGAGCAAACAATGATTGGATTTCATTTTTTAATTGGGTTAATTGTTCAAGCTGAATTATGTTACATACTCCTATTTTAATAATAGGTCCTACTTTAAAATTATCTGCTGTTAAAGTTAAAAAAACTGGATATTTTTGTTTTAATATTTCTAAAAGATATCCAATATATGGTAACAATTCTGCTTGTGTAAAATCATCATTTTCATAGTCAATCACATATTTTATAGGAAACGGAAAATTATCTTTGTTTTGTATTAGTAATTGATATTCATCAAATGGTAGCAGTTTATGAAAAGACAAATAAAAAGTATAACTATCATCCTTACCTACAAATACTTTCGTTATCTTACCATCATTTAATCGCTCAGTATTTTTTTCAATACCTAAATTCTTAAATAATATTAATAATTTATCATCCATTATTCCACCTCACATCTTATTTATATAAGAAAAGGGAACTAAATTCCCTTTAACCAAACATTCTTGAAATATCATTAATGGTAACATAAATCATCAAACCAAACACTAATACTAATCCAGCAACCTGAAGTATATATTTGAGTTTAGTAGGAATATCTCGACCAATAATTTTTTCAACCACTGCAAACAACGTCTGACATCCATCTAATCCTGGAATTGGAAGTAAATTAAACATTCCAATATTAGTAGATAAAAGTGCCAATAATATAAGCAATTGACTAATTGAACCAGTTGCTGTGATTTGTGATGTAACACTATAAATGCCCGCCGGTCCAGATAATTGTCCAATTGTATTGGCTGAATCTGTAATCAACTTACCTAAAGTTGTAAAAATCAATAACGACATCTCAACAAATTGATCCCAACCATAATTTACTGCTTCAAAAAAACTTAACTGTCTAGTTGCAGCAGTAACCCCTATCATATACGAATTACTATCTGCATTAAATTTAGCATTAACATCTCTAGTTAAAACCTTACTACCTCGAACAATCTCAACTTTTAAGTTAATTTGTTCACTATCAGATTTTATGTTTGAATTATCTAATATTTCCTGAATATCACTAAAAGATGCAATAATATTTTCTTCACCATCATATGTTATTTTAGAAATCACATCGCCAGCCTCTAATCCCGCCATCATTGCCGGACTATCCTTGCTAACAGTCCCAATTTCCGGTGTATTTGTTTGAACATTAATAAAACAATATACCCCAATCAAAATAACTAATGATAAAATGAAATTCATAAATACACCCGCTAAAAAAACAATACATTTTTTCCAACAACTAATTCCTTTAATTGTTCTTTCATAAGACACATCTTTAAATTCCTCTATATCATTATCAGCTTCACCAGCCATACTTACAAAACCGCCAATTGGCAATGCTCTAATTTCATATTCTGTTTCTCCAATTTTTTTAGAGAATAATTTAGGCCCCATTCCAATTGAAAACTCCGCACAATAAACTCCAAAAAGCTTTGCAGTCACAAAATGACCTAATTCATGAACTAAAACAACAATTCCTAATATTAGAATAAAAACTATAATATTTATTAATGTTTGCATTAATCTTCTCCTATCTCATTTAATACAAAGTTACGAGCCCAACTATCAATATCAATTAATTCATTTAAAGTAGGGTTTTCAATTTTTTCATGGCAAGCTAAAGCCTTTTCCACTAATTCTTCAATTTGTAAAAACTCAATCTTACCACTTCTAAATAATTCGTTTGCTTGCTCATTAGCTCCATTTAAAACACAAGGCATACTTCCGCCATCAATCCCTGCTTGAAAAGCAAGTTTCAAGGCCCTAAAGCGTTCATAGTCTGGTTTTTTAAATGTTAATGTCATGACCTTAGCTAAGTCCAAACTTTCGCCACCTACTAAAACATCACGATTTGGATAAGTTAGTGCATACTGAATTGGTAAACGCATATCTGGATTGCCTAATTGACCAATAATCGAATTATCAATAAATTCAACCATTGAATGAACAATACTTTCAGGATGAATTAATACTTCAATTTGATTATAGTCAACATCAAATAACCATTTTGCCTCAATCACCTCTAAACCCTTATTAAATAAAGTAGCACTATCAATCGTAATTTTAGCCCCCATTGACCAATTAGGATGATTCAATGCCTCTTCTACACTAACTCCTATAAGTTCTTCACGACTTTTATCTCTAAAACTACCGCCACTTGCAGTTAAAATAATCTTTTTAATTTCTTTACTATTTTCACCATTTAACGATTGAAAAATTGCTGAATGTTCACTGTCTACCGGCAAAAGCTTCACACCTTTTTCTTTTACCAGTTTAGTAATTATATGCCCAGCAACAACTAAAGTTTCCTTATTTGCAAGTGCGATATCTTTTTTTGCTTTAATTGCTTCAATTGTTGGCACTAATCCTGCAAAACCAACAATCGCATTTAAAACAATATCAACTTCATCTAAAGTAGCAATTTTTACTAAACCATCATTACCATAATAAACCTTTTTATCAGGATACTTTGCTTGTAAATAATTTGCATCTTCTTTTTTAACCACACAAATATGCTCAACTTCAACTATCTTTAAAATTTCTTCAACTTTTTCAATGTTATAACCAGCTGACATCGCTACAATTTTAAAACGTTCGCAATGATTTTTTACAACATCAACAGTTTGCATACCTATTGACCCTGTTACACCTAATACAGTTATATATTTCATATTATACCCTCACCATCACTAAAAAGAAACTTAATACTAATGCATTAAATAAAATACTATCAATTCGGTCAAGAACACCACCATGTCCTGGTAATAAATTAGAATAATCTTTAACTCCAAAATGTCGTTTTACTGCACTAAATACTAAATCACCTACTTGACCAGTAATTGTTAAAACAAAACATGCCACAATTAAAATTCGATTAGTTTCAATTATTCCTAAATAACTAGCATAAGCTACTGACAATATTGTTCCAAGCATAATTCCACCAATCGATCCTTCAATTGTCTTTTTAGGTGAAAGTCGCGGAATTAATTTATGTTTACCAATCGTTACCCCAGTAAAATATGCACCAGTATCACTACCATATGTAGCTAATGCTAATAATAACAAGTATTCAAATCCATAAATATCTCGAAGAGCCAGCAATGCATGAAGACCACCGCAAATCAATACCCCCATTGTAAAAATATAACTTGTCCGCTCAATTGTTAAAGTATCATCAAAAATAGTTGCCGCAAAAAGAATAACTAAATAAACTAAAATTCCATACGATGCTAAAAATAAATCATTTTGATCAAATATGAATCCATAAACAAAAAACAAAGCAACTAATGGATAAATATATAACTTTATTTTTGGTCTTGTACAAATACGTAACATTTCAAAAACTGCCGCAAACAATACCACAGCAATAAAGCCTTTAAAAAAATAGCCACCAAGGATAACACACGGTAAAGCAACAGCAATCAAACAAATTGCAGTAATAATTCTTTGTTTCATTATTTTAATCCTCCAAAACGTCGATCACGATTTTGATATAACCAGATTGCTTTTAATAACTCATCATCATTAAAATCCGGCCAAAATACATTAGTAAATACAAATTCCGCATACGCTAATTGCCATAATAAAAAATTAGACAATCTTTGTTCTCCACTTGTTCGTACCATTAAATCAACATCCGGCAAATCACTAGTCATCAATTCATTTTCAAATACTTTTTCATCAATTTCTTCAACCTTAATTTGTTTATCTTCAACTTTCTTTGCAAGTTTTTTACTTGCCCAAACAATTTCATCACGTCCACCATAAATAAAAGCAAAACACAATTTTAAGCCCGTATTATCCTTTGTTTGTTCAATAGCTTTATTAATAATATCTTGTGTTTCTTTTGGAGCCATTTCAAGATGTCCAATTGTACATATTTTAACATTATTTTCCATTAATTCTTTCATGTATGAATTAAAAAAATCTTTTGGTAATTTAAAAATATATTGTACCTCACTATCAGGACGAGCAAAATTTTCTGTTGAAAACGCATAAACGGTCATTGCTTCAACTTTTAATTCATTACACTTTAAAGCAATATTACGAATTGTTTTGGTTCCCTCATGATGTCCATAAGTACGGGGCATTTTTCTTTTTTTTGCCCAACGACCATTTCCATCCATGATAAAAGCAATATGCTTTGGGATATTATCTAAATCTATATCATGATAATCAATTTCTTCAATCTTATTTTTCTTTAAAAACATTTGTCAACCTCCTGTTTAACTACTCGAGATTATACCACAAAATAGCAATAAAAAAAAGATGCTAATGTAAGCTTAGCATCTTTGATATTATACTGTCATAATTTCTTTTTCTTTTACCTTAGCAATTTCATCAATTTCTTTAACAAATTTATCAGTTAACTTTTGAACTTTTTCTTGCCCTGCTTTAATTTCATCTTCACTTCCATCAACTTTTTTTATTTCATCATTACTATCACGACGAATATTACGAATTGAAACTTTAGCATTTTCTGCAAATTTCCATACTTGTTTAGCAAATTCTTTACGGCGTTCTTCTGTTAAAGCAGGAACCATAATACGAATAATTTCACCATCATTTTGAGGTGTTAATCCTAATTCAGCTTCATAGATTCCATGTTCAATATCTTTAATTACCGACTTATCATACGGTTTAATTACTAATTGACGTCCTTCTACAACCGAAATACCTGCCATTTGATTAATTGGTGTAGGTGACCCATAATAATTGACCATAACACGATCAAGCATTGATGGATTAGCACGACCAGTTCTAACAGTAGTTAAATCACGCTTAAAAGAATCAATTGTTTTGCTCATTCTTTCACTAGCTTCATCTAAAATCATATTAATCATTTTTATTTACCTCCAGAAATAGTTGTTCCAATTTTATCGCCATTACATGCCTTAGCAATATTCCCATCTTCAGACATATTAAACACACATAGATCAATATCATTATCTTTACATAAAGTAATTGCAGTTTGATCCATAATCTTTAAATCTTTTTGTAAAACATCAAAGTATGAAATTTCATCAAAACGTACCGCATTTGGATCAAGTTTTGGATCAGCAGAATACACACCATCAACACCATTTTTAGCCATCAAAATAACATCGGCGTTAATTTCTGCTGCTCGTAGAGCTGCTGTTGTATCTGTTGTAAAAAATGGACTTCCTGTACCGGCACCAAAAATTACAATTCTTCCTTTTTCTAAATGACGAATCGCACGTCTTCTAATATATGGTTCAGCCACTTGACGCATCTCAATCGCTGAAAGAACTCTAGTTGGAACACCAATTGCTTCTAATGCATTTTGAACCGCTAAACCATTCATAACAGTTGCTAACATCCCCATATAATCCGCACTAGAACGTTCCATTCCCATATCCGCACCAGTTTTACCACGCCAAATATTTCCACCACCACAAACTATTGCTATTTCAACTCCCAAATCCTTTGCATCTTTAATTTGTCTAGCAATATCTGCAACAGTTTTAGCATTTATACCAATTTTATCTTCTCCTGCTAAAGCTTCACCACTTAATTTTAATAACACTCGCTTATACTTCATAATTCTCTCCTTTTATATTTTTTAAGAGTCATGCATAATTCACATCAATCATTAACAATGATGAATACATTATCTTTAAAAAATTTATCACATTTTTTTATTTTCGTCAAGCGTCAAAAACCTCACAAAAAATCCCTTTGAAAGGCTATAAAGCGTATCAAAGGGATACTTTGTTCAATTATTAAATATTACAATTAAGCTTTCATTTGAGCAGCAACTTCTTCAGCAAAGTTTTCTTCTCTTTTTTCCATTCCTTCACCAACTTGGAATCTAACCATATTTAAAACTTTACCATCACCCAAGAATTTAGCTACAGTTTCATCAGGATTTTTAATAAATTCTTGATCAACTAAACACATTTCTTTTAAGTTTTTATTTAATCTACCTTCAACCATTTTTTCAATAATATTTTCTGGTTTAGGTTTAGCAGCTTTAGCATTTTCTTCCATAGCTTGAGCTTTTAATACAGTTAATTCATGATCTAAAACTTCTTGAGGAATAGCTGTTCTATCAATATATTGTGGATTTGAAGCTGCCACATGCATAGCAACATCACGAGCTTTTTCATCAGTAGAATTAGCAACTTTAACAATTGCAGTCATTTTTCCACCCATATGTGAATAAGCACCGAATACTTCATCAGCTTCTTTAGTTAAAACTTCAAATCTTCTTAAACTTAATTTTTCTCCAATTTTACCACTAGCTTCAGCAATAACTGTTTCTAATTTTTTACCTTCTACTTCAACGTTTAATGCAGCTTCTAAATCTGCTGGTTTGTTTGCTGCGATAGTTTTAGCAATTGTATTTACTAATGTTTGGAATTCAATGTTTTTTGCAACGAAGTCAGTTTCAGAGTTAACTTCAACAATTGCAGCAGTATCTCCCTCAACTACAAATGTAGTTAAACCTTCAGCAGCAATACGATCAGCTTTTTTAGCAGCTTTTGCGATTCCTTTTTCTCTTAACCAGTCGAATGATTTTTCAATATCACCATCACAAGCTTCTAATGCTTTTTTACAATCCATCATTCCAGCACCAGTTTTTTCACGTAATTCTTTTACTAATTTTGCACTAATTGCCATTTTTATTTTCTCCTTTATCTTCTTTATTTAAAAAGAGAAAGCCAAGCTTTCCCTTATTTTCCTTGATTAATTTTCAGTTCCAGCTGTCTTTTCTTCTTTAGTTGCTTTTGGAGCATTATTTTTTCTTGGATATGGTTTTCCAGCTTTGTTTCTTGGAGCTCTTCTTTGATTATTTTCAACTGAAGTGATAGCATCATTCATAGATACTTCTTTATCATCTTCATCTTTAATATATGCTACAGTTAATGGTTCATTTTTAGCTTCACAAATAGCATCTGCCATAGCTGCAACAATTAATTTAACAGCTCTAATTGCATCATCATTAGCTGGGATAACATAATCCACTTCATCTGGATCACAGTTAGTATCAACGATACCAAATACTGGAATACCTAAGATTCTAGCTTCAGCTACTGCATTATGTTCAGCTTTTGGATCAACTACAAATAATGCATTTGGTAATCTTCTCATTTCTTTAATACCACCTAAGTTCTTTTCTAACTTAGCAGCTTCTTTTTTTAATAAGATTACTTCTTTTTTAGGTAATAATTCAAAAGTTCCATCAGCTTCCATTTTTTCTAATTCAATTAATCTTTTGATTCTTTTTTGAATTGTTTTAAAGTTAGTTAAAGTTCCACCTAACCAACGAGAATTTACATAAAAACTTCCAGAACGAATTGCTTCTTCTTTTACTGCTTCTTGAGCTTGTTTTTTAGTACCAACAAATAATACTTTTCCACCTTTAGCAGCGATTTCATTCATAGCTTTGTAAGCTTCATCGATTTTTTTAGATGATTTTTGTAAATCGATAATATAAATTCCGTTTCTTGCTGTAAAGATATATGGAGCCATTTTAGGATTCCATCTTTTTGTTTGATGTCCAAAATGAACACCTACTTCTAATAATTTTTTCATTGAAATTACTGACATCGTAACTTCCTCCTTTTTGTTTTTTTCCTCCATTATTTCGAACATTTATCACCGACAGGCACTAGATAAATGAATCCATAATGTGTGTATTTTTCATACCTTTTGAATTTTATCATAGTTTTTTCTATCATTCAAGATTTTTTTTACATTTTTAACTACGCGGATGTGTTTTCATATAAACCTTTTTCAAATGATCTTTACTAATGTGCGTATACACTTGCGTTGTCGCTAAATTTTTATGACCTAATAACTCTTGAACAGTTCGAATATCAGCACCAGCATTTAATAAATGCGTAGCAAATGAATGACGAATCGTATGCGGGTGAATTTTTTTTGTAGCATCATATTTAAAAGTTATTCGATCAACAATATTTTCAATTCCGCGATTAGTTAAAGGATTACCATTCTTATTAACAAAAACAAAATTATGTCCTTCATTTTTAATCATCAAATTATTTCTTGCTTCATCAATATATTTAATCAACCAATCACGAGCATATTCATGAAAAGGCACATAGCGATCTTTTCCACCTTTTCCGTGAACAAGAATGATCATCTGATTAAAATCAATATCACTAACTTGTAAATTAACCACTTCTGAACAACGTAACCCCGAAGCATACATCAATTCTAACATTGCTTTATTTCTAACCCCTAAATCATCTTGAATTTCTATACTATCCAATAATTCGATCATTTCTTCTTGAAAAAGAAAATCCGGATTACGTTGCCCAATTTTTTGGGATTCTATTAATTTAAATGGATTATCTTTGATAAATTCTTCTTTTAATAAATAATCAAAAAAACTCCTCAGCGCACTTAAACGATGATTAATACTAGATTTAGCCAAATTTTTATCATATAACTTAGTTAAATATCCCCGCAGCATCAAATAATCAACATTATTATAATCATCAATTCCTTCTTGAATTAAATAAACCTTAAAATGTACAATTTCACGACGATATGATGCAATTGTATTATTTGAATAATTACGTTCATATTTTAAACAATCCAAATACTCATCAATCAATCTATCCAAGTCCATTTTCTACAACAAATTCTTTCATTGTATTAATCGCTCGAGTGGCATAGGCTTCCTTACGCTCTTTCTTTTTAATTCTAACAGGAAAATCCGGTAAGATTCCAAAATTAGCTTTCATTGGTTGAAAGTCATCTTTTGAAGCATTAGTTATATAATTTGCTAACGCCCCCATAACCGTCTCTTTAGGGAAAACTAACGGTTCTTTACCCTCTAATAATCTAGCCATATTAATACCCGCTACAATCCCACTTTGAGCCGATTCAACATACCCCTCGACTCCTGTAATTTGCCCAGCCATAAAAATATTATTTGTCAGCTTTAATTGATATGTATTTAATAGATGTTTTGGTGAACAAATAAAACTATTTCGATGCATTACCCCATAACGAACAAATGATGCATTTTCCAAGCCAGGAATCATATGAATAATTCTTTTTTGTTCCGGCCATGTTAAATGAGTTTGAAAGCCAACAATATTATATAAACTAGCTTGTACATTATCCTGACGCAATTGAACCACTGCAAATGGTCTTTTTCCTTCAGGTGTATTTAATCCTACCGGTTTCATCGGCCCAAATAATAATGTTTGTTTCCCTCTTCGTGCCATCTCTTCAAAAGGCATACAACCTTCAAAAAACTTTTCTTCAAATTCTTTAGGTTTTACAACCTCCGCATTAATCAATGCATCATAAAAATCATTAAACTGTTCTTCAGTCATAGGACAATTAATATATTCATTATCACCTTTATCATATCTAGATTTATAATAAGCAATTTCAAAATTAATACTATCTTTTGTCACAATTGGCGCTGCTGCATCATAAAAATAAAAATAATCCTCACCTAGTTTATCTTTGATTGCATTTGACAATCGATCACTTGTAAGCGGTCCTGAAGCAATAATCGTATTACCTTCAGGAAACTTTTCAACCTCTTCATTAACAACTTCAATCAACGGATGATTTTTAATAAACTCAGTAATCGCTTTCGAAAAATTCTCACGATCCACCGCCAACGCTCCGCCCGCCGGAACTTGATGAATTCGAGCATATTTAATAACTATACTATCGAGCATTTCCATCTCACATTTCAACACACCTACAGCATTAGTCGTTCCATCAGCCCTTAAAGAATTCGAACAAACTAATTCCGCAAAATTTCCTCCATGGTGTGCTGGCGTCATCTTCTTAGGTCGCATCTCATATAAACGTACCTTATAGCCACGCTTTGCCAACTGATAGCTAGCTTCAACACCCGCTAGCCCCGCACCAATTACATTTACTATTTTTTCCATTTCTATCACCTTTTACTTTTAACATTTATAAATTGAAAACAAAAGTAGAACAAATGTTCTACTTAATAATTGTCTTACATTTAGGATAATTTGAACACGCTTTAAATTCTCCCCAACGTCCTTGTTTAATCACTACTGGAGAACCACAATTTGGACAAACCTCATCCGTCATTACCGGTTCTTTTTTCTTACTATTTTTAATATACTTACATTCCGGATAATTTGAACATGCTTCAAAACGGCCAAATCTTCCATTTTTATAAACCATTTCGCCTCCACATTTAGGACACTCTTCACCTGTATATTCTACCTCAACTGGATCCTTTTTAATATACTTACACTCCGGATAATTTTCACATGCCACAAACAACCCATAACGTCCGCGACGTTCCACCAAATCATGTCCGCACTCTGGACATTTTTCACCGGTTTTTTTCGGCGCTACTACTTCCATTTTATCATAAGCGTCATCTAATAGCGGTTGAAAAACATCCATAAAACTTTGCAAGGCACTTACATAATCATCTTCACCTTCAGCAATTTCATCTAATTCGTGTTCCATTTTTGCAGTATATTCAACATTAATAATATCATTAAAATACTGCGTTAATCGATCACTAGTTAAAATTCCCGTTTCTGTTGGTTTAAATGCTTTATCAACCAATTCAACATAACCTCTAGTTTGAATTGTATCAATAATCATTGCATAAGTACTAGGACGCCCAATTCCAAGTTCTTCCATTTCTTTAATTAATTTAGCTTCACTATAACGAGCAGGTGGTTTAGTGAAATGTTGTGTTTTTTCAACTTTTTTACTTTCTAACATTTCTTTTTCTTTAAGTTCAGGCAATAATTCATTATTTTGTTTTTCATACTTACCATAAACACGTAAATATCCATCAAACTTCATTACTGAACCAGTAACCTTAAATTCATAACCATTATTCATCAATGATACAGAAGTAGCATCGAATTTTGCTGGCGCCATCAACGAAGCCATCGCTCGAGCATAAATCAATGAATACAACTTATATTCATCTGGTTTTAAAAATTCCTTTACACTTTCAGGCGTTCTTAAAGCGCTAGTTGGTCTAATCCCTTCATGAGCATCTTGAACATTTTCTGTTTTTTTACTCACTTTTACTTTACCAACATAATCTTTACCATATTTTTTTTCAATATATTCATGAGCACTTTTTACAAACACCTCAGATAATCGCGTTGAATCAGTACGCATATAAGTAATCAAACCAACAGTCTCATCTTCTAAAGCGATACCTTCATATAATTTTTGAGCAATTGACATTGTTTTTTTAGCTTTATAACCTAATTTCGAAGATGCTTCTTGTTGTAAAGTTGAAGTAATAAATGGTAACTTTGATTCTCGTTTTTTAGTTGTCTTTTTAACACTATTAACTTCAAATTCTTTATTTAAAGATTCATAGATTTGATTAGCTTCCTCACCATTTTTAATTTCTAATTTAGCATTATTATACTTAGCTAATTCCCCTGTAAATTCAATTTCATCCTTTTCAAATTCCGCTTTTATCTTCCAATATTCTTGTGGAACAAAGGCTTCAATTTCACGTTCCTTTTCTACAATCAAACGCAACGCAACCGATTGAACTCGTCCAGCACTTTTTGATTTGATTTTCTTTTGTAATAATTTAGATAATTTAAAACCAATAATTCGATCTAATACCCTTCTTGTTTCTTGAGATTTTACTAAATTTTGATCAATCTTACGCGGATGTTGCAAAGCATTAACAACCGCATCTTTAGTAACCTCATTAAAAACCACTCGATTTTCCTTATCCATATCAACATTTAACACTTGAGCTAAATGCCAAGAAATCGCTTCCCCTTCACGATCAGGGTCGGTAGCTAAATATACTTCATCAGATTCTTTAACCAATTCTTTCAATTCTTTTACAACATCTTTTTTATCCTTGTTTATCACATATTTAGGTAAAAATTGATTTTCAACATCAACACCTAACCCCTCTTTACCTGAAGTTGCCAAATCTCTTACATGTCCCTTTGAAGAAGTAACTATATAATCACTCCCTAAATATTTTTCAATTGTTTTGGACTTTGATGGCGACTCGACTATAACTATTTTTTTGCTCATTTCATTTCCTCCACATAATTAACACCAATTATTAGTGTTTTTTGTTGTTTTGTCAACCTAAAATTTAAAAATTCTTTTTAATCATCAATAATATCATTAACATCCATAACTAATTTAGCACCTTGTTGAATCAAACGATTACATCCCAATGAATCACTAATTCTACTTGGAATACAATAAATATCTTTTCCTTGCTCTAAGGCATGACCTACAGTAATCATGGTCCCGCTTCGCTCATTTGCCTCAGTTACTAATATAGATTCACTTAAGCCAGAAATTATGCGATTTCTTCGTGGGAAATTAACTTTCTTAGGCACTAAATTTCCTGGATACTCACTGACAATCAACTGATCTGTTTTCAGCTTTTCATAAATCGCTCTGTTTTTTAATGGATAACAATTATCGATTCCACTTCCCAATACCGCAATCGTCCTTCCTGATACATTCATCGCACTTTGGTGAGCAATTGCATCAATTCCCAAAGCCATTCCACTTACAATCGTATAATTTTCCAACACCAACTTTCCAACCATTGTTTTTGTCGTTTCAACTCCATAATCACTAGGTTGCCGCATTCCAACAACACCTATACATTTAGTGTTCACTAAATTTAAATCACCATAATAAAACAATACAAATGGCGGACAATTAATTTCTTTTAAAGAAGCTGGATAATCATCAGAAATTATTGTAGTATACTTTGATTTCATCTCTTTAAAAAGAAATTCTTTTAAATCACTATCAACTTTTTCTTTGCGCTCTAATGCTTGGTAAATTTTATCAAAATCACCAGCGTATTTTAGTGCAAAATATAATATAACTTCTTCCATTAATCTATCACCTCATTACCTTTTACAACAAAAAAAAGATAATTACTACAAAATAAAAATGTCATTTTAAAAATCAAATGACATTTGCTTTTGTAACACTTTTAAAACTGGTGCAAAAGATTTGCGGTGAATAGGACAAACACCATATTTTTCAAGCGCTTCTTTATGCATTTTTGTAACATATCCTTTATGTTTATCAAAACCATATTCAGGATAAATTTTAGCATATTCCTCCATCAAATGATCCCTAGTCACCTTAGCTAATATACTTGCGGCTCCAATCGAAAAACTCTTTGCATCTCCTTTTATGATTGCTTCATGATTTGGATAAGACAAGGGCATTGCATCACTTAAAGCAAACAGTTTATCACGCATTAAGTTACTAATACATTTTTCCATTGCCTGCTTACTTGCCTGATATACATTCAATCTATCAACATCTTCAACACTAACTATCTCAATATCATAAGCAAGAGCATTTTCAACAATAAAACTATATAACTCTTCTCTTTTTTTATTCGAAAGTTGTTTTGAGTCATTAATTCTTTCATCATAAAATCCTTTAGGAAATATAACCCCAGCAGCCACTAGCTCTCCGGCCATTGGACCTCGTCCCGCTTCATCCAAACCGATGATATAGTCATATCCTAAATTATAATACTTATTTTCATACTCATAGCGTTCCATCAGGTTTCTCCCATGTAATTTTACCAATATTACCATCAAAAATATCATTAAAAAAGACATCCATTACTCGATCATAATCAGTATACCCTCTTACTTTTTTTATTTTACGATTTTTCGCTATATCATCGTATACCTTTTCAATCCATTCACTTTCAAAATCAATTTCAATTTCATATCTATTTTTAACACTATTAGGGTACGTTTTTTCTAAATATTCAATAGCATAAATAAACAATTCATCAAGTGGTAAAATATCTTGTTTAATTGATCCGATCAACGCAATATTTCTAGCAATATTTTCATCTTCAAAACGAGGCCATAACACCCCTGGCGTATCAAACAATTCAAAATCCTTATCAACCCGAATAATTTGTTGAGCTTTAGTTACCCCTGGACGATTCCCTGTAATTGTTGCTTTACGTTTAGCCAAACGATTAATAAAGGTTGATTTACCAACATTAGGAATTCCTAAAATCATCGCCCGCATTGCTCGTGGCTTAAGTCCTCTTTTTGCTTCACGCTCCATTTTCTCTTTCAAGATTTCTTTACAGACATTTATTACCAACTGATACTCGTTAAAATTTTTTAAATTCACACAAATTGCATGAAGGCCTTTACTTTTAAAATAATCAATCCAACACGACGTCAGTTTATCGTCAGCTAGATCTTTTTTTGTCATTACAATTAACCTTGGTTTATTGTTACAAATTTGATCAAACATTGGATTTTTAGAAGATAATGGAGCTCTTGCATCCACTAACTCTACTACAATATCAATTAATTTCATTTTTTCACTGATCTCACGGCGTGCTTTTGCCATATGGCCTGGAAACCATTGAATTTGTTTAGACATATCCTACCTCCGTTATTCTACAAATTTCATATTTTTAAAAGGATAAATTACGATTCCTTTTTTACCAACTATATCACTGTACTTAAAAGTTCCTAATGTCCTTGAATCAGATGAACGTAGACGATTATCACCTAAAACAAATATTTCATCATTATCCAAAGTTATTTCAAAATCCTCAGTAAATAACTTAGCATTATATTTTTTCTTAGCCTCTTCAATATATTCTCTATCCAAATAATCCTCTACGTAATATGCACCATTAATATACAACTTATCATCTTTAAAAATGATATTATCCCCCGGTAATCCAATTACTCTTTTGATAATATCCTGATTTAATTTATCTGATTTTAAAACAACAATATCAAAACGTTTAGTATCACTTCTATTTAAATACAACTTATTAACAATCAAGGTATCTTTATCATGTAAAGTAGGATACATACTATCGCCCTGTATTTTTACTGGGACAACAATTTTAGTACAAACAGTAGCTGTAACTGCAACAATAATTACTAATTCTAATGAAAATCTAATCAATTCTTTTCTTTTTGCCATTACAAACCTCCTACGATATACTATTATACAAAAAAAATATTCAAAAAGAAATGAAATAATTTCTTATTCTAATTAAGATAAGAAAAAAAAGAAATGGAGTTCCATTTCTTATTTTCTAATTTCTTTAATTCTAGCAGCTTTACCAGATAATCCACGTAAATAATGAAGTTTAGCACGACGTACTTTACCAACTTTAGCCACTTCAATACGATCAATAATTGGTGAATGAATTGGGAAAGTTCTTTCAACACCTACTTGGTAAGAAATTTTTCTTACTGTGAAGCTTTCAGAAATACCGCTACCTTTTTTTGCAATACAAACCCCTTCAAATAACTGAACACGGAATTTGTCACCTTCTTTAATTTTTACATAAACTTTTAATGTATCCCCTGCTTTAAATTCAGGAATATCATTTCTTAATTGTTTCTTAGTAATTTGTTCTACTAATTGTAAATTCATTTCTTTTCTCCTTTATCAAATTTTGTCTTGGATGTTCATTCGATTAACCAGCGGAACATTTGCAGTCTTGCGACTTCGATATTATACATCATCCAAGTAACAAATGTCAATCTTCTTCTTTGATTTTTTTCATCATTTCTAAACTCTCATTATCAAACTCGTATTTCTCTAACAAATCTGGTCTTTTTAAGTATGTTCTTTTTAATGATTGATATTTGCGCCACTTACGAATATTTTCATGATGTCCACTCAACAAAATATCTGGTACACATTTCCCCTCATAACATTGTGGTCTAGTGTACTGTGGATATTCTAAAAGTCCTTGACTAAATGAATCATCTTGATGACTATCTTCTTTAATCGCTCCCTCAAGCAATCTAATGATTGCATCACTAACAACCATACTTCCCAACTCGCCACCAGTCAACACATAATCACCTATTGATATCTCCATATCAACATAATCACGAATCCTTTCATCAAATCCTTCATAATGACCACATATAATAATTAAGTGCTTTTTTACCGATAAAGTAGTTGCTAAGGCATGATTCAAAGTTAATCCTTGTGGTGACATTAAAATAACCACACTATCATTATCAATAAGAGTTTTTAAACATTCAATAATCGGTTCACATCTAAGCACCATCCCTTGTCCACCACCATATGGATAATCATCAACATGTTTATGTTTATCATTAGAAAATTCTCTAAAATCATGCAACCTAACTTCAACAAGAGATTTTTCAATCGCTCTTTTAATAATAGATGTATTCAAGAAACCCTCAAACATTTCTGGAAACAATGTTAAAATATCAATCTTCATCAATTAACCCCTTAATTAATTCAACTTCAATAACTTCATTATTTAAATCTACATCTTTAATAAAAGCATCAACATATGGGATTGCAACATTTTTACCATCATAATCAATATTCAAAATATCATGACGACCATTATTATAAATTGATGTTACTTTACCAATTACTCTATTACCACATTTTACTACCAAACCAATTAAATCATCATAAAAATACTCATCATCATCTAACAATGTTTCATCTTTTAAACCATAAATAAATGATCCAACATACTGCTCTACCAAATTAATATCTTGATATCCTTCAAAAGCTACTAAATAATTATTTTTATGAAATCTAGACGAAGCAATTTTTAATTCAATATCATTCCCTTGATAACAAATATATAAAGTATTACCTTTCTTAAACCTTTCATCACCAAAATCACTATTAGATCTAATTTTCAACTCACCTTTTAAAGCATGAGTACCCACAATCTTACCAACTTTAACCTTATCCATAATTCCACTATGAAAATTTATAAATTTCCATCTAGCCCCTTTCAATTTATTCACATTATTCACAATATATTCACTCATTAAATATTTTATTTAAAAAAATAGATGTGCAAAACACATCTACTTTCTATTCATACGATTCAAACTTAATATCTAATTTTTTACTAGTCATTCGACCAGCTACCGACATCAATTGTCTAATTGAATTGGCCATTACTCCTTTACGTCCAATCAATCTAGCGATATCATTTTGAGCGCAAAATACATGCAATACTACAATATCTTCTTCTAACGAAGGCATTTCACGTACTTCTAAATGTTCTTTGTCTTCGACTAATTCAATTGCGATATCTTTAAGAATCTTTGCGTAATCCATAATTATTTACCTGATTTTGAATCAGCAAATTTTTTCATAATCCCTTGCTTAGATAATAAGTTTTTAACTGTATCAGATGGTTGAGCTCCGTTATTTAACCATTTTAATACTTCTTCCTCTTTAATTGTTACTTGAGCAGGATTAGTACAAGGATTATATGTTCCTAACATTTCGATAAAACGTCCATCTCTTGGTGCTCTTGAATCAGCTGCTACTATTCTATAGAAAGGAGCTTTTTTAGCACCCATTCTAATTAATCTTAATTTTACTGCCATTTATATATCCTCCTAATTAATTTACTTTTTTACTTTAACACACCAACGATAAGGTGTCAAGCTTTTTTGCTTGACACTCTAATTTTTTTTGCTTTACACTCTAAATTTTTAAACAAAACTTTATTTACCTATTATTAAATTTCATTAATAATTATTTTAAAACAATTTTGATTTCTTCAATACTACGATTATCTAAAATCATTTCAAATATCTTATCATATTCTTCACTATTCAAATTCTCCAAAATACTATCATCTTCCTTAGAATAATATTTATTAAATAGTTTATCTTTCATGATCGCCATCACCTTGTTATATCCCTTTAATTTTATTATATCATCTGTTATTCCGTTTTCAAATATGTATATCCCCTTTTCTACTTCACTGAATTCTTCTAATTTTTTCTGTTTTTTGATTAGATTGATATAGGGCATTTGGACATATATTCTAGTTAATAAATTATATTTTTCAAGCTTTCCTTCTTTATTTCTACTTTCATAGCGATCATATAACTTTAAGTTTACTTTATCGATATCATCGATAAAGATTATCTGATAAACATGATTGATATTTTTTTGATAATTTCCTGTCTTGATAATAATGATGCCCCATATATCTGAAACCTTTGATACTGATTTTTAGAAAATGCTGAATACTGCATTTCAACATTAACATAATCACCAGTATTTGTTTGTACTCTAATATCTAAAAGCATATCTTTGTCTTCAATGTTTTCAACAACTTGATCAGAATTTAAGATAGTAAGCGATTTACAGCTGATATCTAAAATACCTTCAATAAAGAGTTTAGGCAAATAAAAAGAATCCGAATCTTGATCATTACCAAGAGAGTGTTTGAACATGAAATCATTTTTAAAATCATAGATTTTATCTATTCGTTTAACCAATTTGATCACCTCATTATCAGATACTTTTTTAGTGATCATTTTTCTTTTTTATATTTTTATTAACAGTTGTAACTAATCACTATGTATTGTATATAGAGAAAAATTTCAAATTATGCTTTTTTATAAAAATAAAACCAACTACTCAGCAACTTAAATTATTATCAATTGACACACATTAAAAAGCTATCATATAAAACAGTACAAACCAACAAAATCTAATAACACCTAGAAAAATTAATCCAACTTATTTTTTAACTTATTCACACAATTCACAACGTATTCACTTATAATCTTCATTCCAATTAATTTGAACACATCAAATATAAATGCCAAGCATTTCTGCTTGGCACTTCAAAATATTTTTACTGTATTTTAGATAACCCTAAAACAATTATACCACCAAAAGCAAAAGCCACTAAAGAAGTTATAATTAGATTAAAATTATAAACAACATCAAAAGGAATTAACACTAATGATGACGCAACGATCAAACCTAATATCAAACTTAAAAAACCAGCTTTATGTGTTCTTGTAAAATATGAGCATAACTTAGCACTAACAACGATTCCTATCGCAATTCCTATTGCCATAAACCCTAAAGGTAAAATAATCTCTAAACTAAAACTAGTAACATTTGCCAAATATGACTTAAATAAATAATACTCACCTAGAATAAGCAATACCATACTACCGCTAACACCTGGCATAATCATCGTACCTCCAGATATTGCTCCAATAATCACCATTTTAATAAATAATCCTGCATTTAACGAAGGAAAATCCGGATTTACAATTGTTTTACCTTCACCAGGATTTAAAAATTCTAAAATAAAAATAACAGCTAACCCACAAATAAAAGGTACTATCGCTAATTTTTGTCCACTCATTTCACCTTTTAAAAATAGCGGTATACTAAAAGCAATCAAGCCAATAAACCAATATATCGTTTGAGTTGGACAATATTCAAACAAAACTTCTAAAATTTTAGCAAAACCAATTATTCCTACAGCAGCCCCAATCAAAACTTGTACAATAAAAATAATATCATCTTTTCGGTTGGGATTTTCACGTTTAAATACACCGCTAATCGCATCCATCATTCGATTAAAAATACCAAGGATTACCATCATTGTACCCCCACTTACACCAGGAATAACATTTGCAATCCCAATTGCAATACCACCAATTATATTTCTTAACATACTAACCTCCCTATCAATAATTAATTATTATAGTAAAATTGTTTTCATATAACAAGAATTATTTATAAAAAATAACTTTAACAACCACCATTTTAATAAAATTCATTATTTTTACCACCCAATCATTTAATAATATCTGGATAGCAATAAAATAACCACATTACTAAACAAACAACTACAATAACTAATCTTAAACTAATTATAAAAAACACGAGGTGTTTCCATGAAAGTATTGTAAATTCACTAGATTTAATATACAAATCAAGAAAAAAGGACTAATCAGTGATATATTTAAATCTATTCTATTATTAATAATTAATGAAAATAAGCTAACTGCATATACAATTATTATTTAATCTACCTGCTATATACGTTGATTTATTTTTTTAATAAAACACCTCACTTCTTATATAATTAAATATTTTAATTATTACCTCTTAAAATCTTAGCGATACCTTTATTAAAAATTTGTTTTGATGAAATAATTAATGGAATAATTTGAGTTATTAATAAACATAAAATTGCTTGTAATAAAATTAACAACAATTCACTAAATACTAGTGATGATTTAAAATAAAATAATGTCATTATATATCCCAAAGTGCAACCAATCATTGTAGCTAAAATAACAAATCTATTTTCGTAATAACACAATTTATAAAATGTTTTTTCTGTAATCCCATTCACTCTTAAATTAGCGATCTCTTTCATTCTACTTCTATTTTCCATTGTTTGAATGATATAAACAATTACAATCATACCTGTAACTACTACAATGCGCAACAAATTAATCAACTGTTCAATATTTTGTAAATTATCTAATTGTGTTTTATATTTAGTTCCATTAGACAAAACAGTTGCTTCCGGTAACCAATTAGTGATTTTACTCATGGTTTTTTCAATATTATCTATATTACCACATCTGACTATCAGTGAAGCACTATTAGTGATATTCTGTTTTAAAAACAGTTTATCAACGAGCTTTTTTGGTAAAAAAATCACTTCATTATCAATATTTTCACTTATTAAGTAATCTTTAATTATGTAATCATCTATTACTGTTTTAAATTCATATATTTGGTTTTCAACTGATAACATCATTGATAACGACATGTTTTTTGTTATTTTATTTGCTAAAGATGATGGGATGGCTATTTTATCTAAATTTTTTTTAGAAATAATAGTTACATCTTTTGTATTTTTACCAAAATCCAATATTCCTTCTAATTGCCAATAATAATCGACATCAATAACATGTTCAATTTCCTTCAACATATTTATTTGCTCTATACTAAAAACATTTGGTGAATTTTCATCTGAATTCACAACGATAATCTCATCACCAGCGTATTGATCATATAACTGCTTGATTTCATTTATATACATTGTTAAAATGACTGGTCCAATGCATATTGCAATGATCATGATTATATAAATTAATTTCATTAATAATTTTGTTACTTTATAATTACTCTTATTGTAAATTTTATAAAAATCATTATTGATTTTAGTATCATCTTTTATTGTTGATACACCTTCTTTAATTAATGTCTGTTTTTTTAAAACAAGATGACAATTTTCGATTTCATATAAAACATCACAATTATTTATCACATATTTATCATGACTAGCAATAACAATCATCTTATGATATTTTTTTGCAATAATTTGAAGATACGCCATCAGTTTTATTGTATTATCTTTATCCAATGAAGAAGTAGGTTCATCTAAAATAATTAATTTTGCATCTTTTATAAGAGCTAAAACTAAAGCAAAACGTTGTCTTTGACCTCTGGATAATTCATCAATTTTTTGATCCAATAAACCATCAAGATTCATTTTATGCATATATTCATCAACTTTAGCCCAGTCATCTTTCTTATTTGTAAGTGCAAACATACATTTAATATTATCTCGAAGGGTTAAATTCTCACTAATAAGTTCTAAATCTTGTAAAATATAACCAATCCGATTTTTTCTAATCATTGCAATCTTTCCATCACTTAAATTATCAATTTGCTGATCATCCCAATGATAAATAGTATTAGAGTAATTAGATAACAGTGAAATTACATATAATAATGTTGTTTTCCCACAGCCACTTTTTCCACTGATTGCATAAATATAACCTTCGTTAATATTTAATTGTTCATTTTTAAGCAACACTTTATCTTGAATCTGTAAATGAATATTTTTTATCTCAATCATTCTATTTACCTCTCAACCATTTAACAGTATCTAGACGATCATAAAATACTTTCATCCCAAAATGGCTGACTATAAGAACCAATCCTAAAATACTAGTAAAGAAGATAAAATGTTGCCATGAAAATACTGCATAACCTGTAAAAGTATTATAAAAATCTGGAAAACTTGAACGTATCAATAAAATATTTTCTTTCGTTTTCAAAGCAATAATCAAGGGAATTGATCCAATTATATATACAATCATTGCTGTACATAAAATAATTAATCCTTGATATAACCCATGAATGATAAAAATTTTATTTTTCTTTTTTTCACTATATCCAATCAACTTTAACATCATATATGTTGATTTATATTTTTTTAGATAAAATATTTCTATAACAATTACACCTATCACTATTATTAATATACATACGATAGTTAATTTAATTGTATCATCTTTTATTTGTTCACTATTATTTTCTAACTCTAACATGCTTTGATGTTCATTGTAAGCAAATACTTCATCGGATATTTCATTAATATCATTTTGTACTTTTAAAACATTTTCTTTTTTATCAACAAAAATAGCTTTTGCATATGGTTTTAAATCCATTATTGATGAATAACCTTCAAAAATATTATAATTAATTTCTATTTCATTTTTTTGATATTTTTCAACTTGTTCATTAATCATCTTTTCCATAATACTATGATGAAGATAAACTTCATTATCAAGTTGTGAATTTGAATCAATAATACCAATTACTTTACCTTTATATGGTACCCTATTACCAAGGCAAGATACTGGATTATATGCTTTTGCTTCAATGTTATCATCAAGGGTTAAAGTTTCTTGATTATTTAATTCTAACATTGCATAAGGAACATTAATTTCTAATTCTAAAATATCTCCTACTTCAATATTGTAATAATATGCCATGTTACTATTTACATAAATACCACTATTATTTGAAACAAATTCGTCTTCTGGAAAAAATGGAATAATTGAAAAAGGATAATCTTTATCAACATTTATTGTATTTTCATTACTACGTTTTAAAATTTCTTTATTATCTCTAAATACTTTTATTGACATTTTTTCAGAAACACCGCTACCTGACGACATTAAATAATTAAATGTATAATAATCATAACTTTTTTTAATATGCTCAAGATTATTTAATCTATTAATAACAGAGATATCTAACGGCTCTTGATAATTAATAAAATGCACACTATATCCTAGCTGTCCTTCAGTTTGATGAAAAAAGCCACTTTCATCACTAACTGCAAGAAGTTTATTAATCGATAAATTATTGGTAGAATAATTTTCATTATTAAGTTTTTCATTAGATGTTACAAAAATTGATGCACTTAAAAATATAAATGCCATAACTACAACACTAATCAAAAGTCGTCTTAAATCATATTTTCTATTTGAATAAAATAAAATTTTAAATATCCTAAAAAAATTAGTATTCTTACGATTATCAACTATGCTATTTGTATTTGAATTTATCGATGTTTCTTTTTCTAAAATCAATTCTAAATGTTCAATCCGATAAACACGATCACTATTTTCAATAATATTATCTTCATGACTTACTAAAATAACAATTTTTCCCTGATTAGTACATTTTCTAAGTATCTTAGTAACTATTTGTTTATTTTCATCATCAAGAGCTGAAGTTATTTCATCACCTAAAATAATTTTACTATCTTTAGCTATGGCACAAGCCAAAGTAACTCTTTGACGCTCACCACCAGATAAATTGTTGGGCATTGCATGTTTTTTATCTTGTAAATTTATTTCTTTTAATAAATCATCAACAGTATAATTACTTTTTGACATCTGTAAATAAAGTTCTATATTTTCTTCTACACTAATTGTATCGATTAAAATACTATCTTGACTAATAAACGATATTTCTCTATTTCTAAAATTATTTTTCTCTTTTTCATTAAATTCTAACAATTTACCATCATAATAATATTTACAACTTTTTGATGTTAACATTGCAATTAAATACAATAATGAACTCTTACCCGTACCACTTTCTCCGATGATTGAAGTTATTTGGTAAGGATATGCTTTAAAATAACCATTTTTAATACAATCTTTTTTCTCAAAAGATATATTAATATTCTTTAACTCAATCATATTATCTCCCTCCAATTGCTTTTTTATCATATATAAATATATACAAAATTCATTCAAACACTTATAAAATTGATATCAAAAAAACAATGAATATAAAATCTATTATTATAATTAACTCTAAGATTTCTTCTTATATAAAAATCAATAAAATCCAATAACTTAATATTATATTTAAAATAGGGAGCTAGCTCCCTATTTAGCTAAATACTTAAATGGACAGTCCCTCGATAAAGTCCTTGATATCTAAAATTAACATCTACATTAGCAGAAAATTGACTAGGTCTTTGAATCGTCTCAAAATCAACTACAACTTGACCTTTTACCGTTTCACTTGTTTTAACATTGCTTAGTCTATCGGTACTGGTATCTCTTTGACCACTTAATGTTACAATAGCATAATTTGCTTGATTATATGCATAAGAATCTGTATCTTGCACAGTTGTATAAGCGGCAGTAAGTATATTCATCGATACAAATAAACACACTATCATTAAACTACAGCTAAGTAATAATTTTTTCATAATAAACACGAGGTATAAACATACCTTTCTCCTTTCTTAAAATATTATAAAATATAGTAGTGAGCAAATAAATGTTTTATAAAATTTCATGCATTATATGTAATAAAACTTGAATTAATTTATAAAAATAGCAATATTCTAACATGGTTAATATTTTATATTACAAAATTTTTCTTATTTACAAATTTATCTATAATTTATTTGAATCATCTCCTTTTAAAAATATTTTAACTATTTTATTATCATATATTCATAAAATTTTTTGACCTGATTTAAAAATAAATATCATTATTTTTTTATTCTTTATTATTAATATTATAGAAAAAACTATATTTTTAATTTAGTAATTTAATTTGTCTTTTTAAATAAAATTTATATTACCTTTTACACTTACATCATAGCATAAAAAAAGAGAAATATTATTTTTCTCTCTTTAAACGGTTAAATATGTAATTAAACGGTCAAATAAATACTATTTAGTTTCATAAAAAGCTCTTACTACTTCTCTTCTTTTTCGTCGACTTACATAAAACAAACTATTTACACCTTTTAAATATATTCCTTCATCACATATTCTATCAATTCTATTTTTATTGATTACAACTCCGCGATCTATCATTATAAAATCATCATTTAAATTTTCCATAACACTCTTTATTGTTTGATTTTTAACTACCATCTGACTATTTTCATATACTAATGCAATATTTTTATCACCTAAATACATAAAATAAATA
Organism: Thomasclavelia spiroformis; assembly: GCA_018369555.1. Lineage (GTDB taxonomy): Bacteria > Bacillota_I > Bacilli_A > Erysipelotrichales > Coprobacillaceae > Thomasclavelia > Thomasclavelia spiroformis_A. The sequence goes on along the minus strand of JAGZCC010000006.1, from coordinate 28,144 downwards.
ATCTTATTTTGCTTTATTGATACTTCCTGACCATTTACTTTAAATATCAGTGCATCATTATTTTCCATTAATTCAATCATCTTTGATGCATTTTCTATTATCTCTGTTTCCAAATTATCTTTAGTGATATATCCATATATATTAGGCCCATATGCTTGTTTATATCTAGTGTCATAACTTGATATAAAGATAATTTTTTGATCTAAATGTTTTTTTGAATACTCTATTCCATCATAATCAGGCATTTCAATATTTAATAAAATAAAATCATATTCTTGATCTAATAAACTTAATGAATTATATGTATATGCTTTTATTTTATCAAATTTAAGTAATATATTTTTTATTTTATCACATATTATTTGTTCATCATCTACAATTGCTACTTTAATCATATGTATCTCTCCCACTCATATATGACATATTATAACACATTTTTATACTTTATGTTGTATATTTACCTTTTTGTAAAAGCGTTAGCTTTATTTTTATATTTTAAATTATTGCTGAAAATAGACCGGATGTTTGACAGTTGAAAGTGAAAATAATTAAAAAAGTATCGATAGATGCTTTGTTTTTTTGTCAATCTTTTTATATCGTATTTTCTCGTGTTTTATATTATAATTTATCTAAGAGGTGTTTTATATGCGTATCAATATTTCTAAAACTAAAAATCATGAGTTTATTTATGTTATCAAAGATATTTACAATAATGGTTCTCGTACTACCAAAATATATGAAAAGCTTGGTAAAATTGAAGATCTTTGTTCAGAAAAAAACATGTCCAGAGATCAGGTCATTACTTGAGCTAAAGATTATGCCCTTAAATTAACTTAAAATGAAAAAAACGGAAACTTGGATATTATCGTTCCTTTTACTCCTACGAAAATCATTGATAAAGATGTTCAAAGAAAATTTAATTGTGATTATCTCTTTCTTCAATCAATTTATTATCAGCTTCATATTGATCATATATGCAGAAACATAAAGAGAAAATACAAATTTGATTTTGATATCAATGCTATCTTATCTGATTTGATTTACACAAGAATTTATCTGTTTTTTGATCATACTTGTCATATCCCATATATTCATCAAATTCAGAGTTCAACATATCTTGTAATGTTTCACCTAATAAGTCTTTTAATGCATTAGTTATGTCAGTAGGTGATGTAACACCATACTCATCAATTATATATTTAACCATATCTTTTTTACTCATAATAAAAATCCTCCTTTGGCAGTTGATTTAATTCTACCATTGGTGGATTAGTTTACACAAAATTATTTACACTCTCACAAAATGGATGCCACCTGTTTTGTACAGATTAGCATCCATGGCATAATTTTTTTAAACTAAATTTTAACGTGTCCAGAAAACTGGGTACACATCAATTTCGAGGGTATTTCTATCAGCATATGTACATGATCTATACATACTTCCGCTTCTATTATATTTACTCACTTCCATTCACATAATTGTCTTAATATTGCTCCTATTGCAACTCTTCTCTCATCATAAAATGCTTTTCTTCTGTATTTTGGTGCAAATACTACATGATATTTGCAACTCCATTTTGTATGTGACAAACTATTTAAGTCATCTGAATATTGTTTATTCATTTGTCATTCCTCCGTGTTATTTATATTTGCAGTTGGTAGCCGCATCTATATTATAACACGGAGGTTTTACATTATCACTCCACTAAAGCTTTCACACACACACAGCCTAGCTGGGAATTTTTTATATACAAAAATACTGGGGTGTATTTCCACCCCCCCAGTATAATTGGTCATAATAATCATGGGAGCCCCATGTTATTTTAGATTACCAGTATTTTATATTTAATCTAATAATTTTCATATCTATTATAATTATGTTGATGATCTGTATTATAATAATAATATTTTGAATTCCATGTACATTCATCTCTGCGATCACCGGAACTAACACCGCAACTAACTTTTTCTACACCATCTACTAACATTCTAGCAATATAGGTATAGCGATCACTACTTCCTGAATAATATGCTTTTGTCCTTAATGTTTTCAATGCACAATCTGCTGTAAATCTTGCATCAGAAGTTTTTGCAGTCGATTGACATGCAAATGGCTGTGGTCCTAAGGCACTTATTGATGTAATTGATACTGCTAATAATAACCCAACATATGTAAATACTTTTTTCATCATATAAATCTTCCTTCCCTAATATTTTATTTAAAACAATCTAAATATTATTGACTTCATACTGCTTCCTTCACTCACCACACTTTCCTATATCTTTATCTTTAAATTGTTTTTCCCTTATAAATATTTTCTCCAATATAAAAAATACTGCTGGCTAAAATTATATCTACATATTAATAAAATTTATATTACTTTTTTACGCTTACATCATAGCATAAAAAAAGAGAAATATTATTTTTCTCTCTTTAAACGGTTAAATATGTAATTAAACGGTCAAATAAATACCATTTTGTCTCATAATATGCTTTTAATACTTCTATTTTCAATATTATTATCTATTAATGCTATTACTAAAATCTCTCTATTTTTATTTCTAATAATCTCGTCGATTCATTAGTTAAAATTAACTCACATAGCTTTAATAACAGTCTGGCAATTGCTACTTTTGTTATTTTCCACTCAAACATTTTAATATTTTTTCCTTTAATTTTACAATTACTATTTTAGTTTTCTTCTTTTAGACAATTTATAAGTTTATTACAATGAAAAAAAGACCTAAGATATTATCTTAAGTCTATATATATTAGTTATCAAGTCCTTCAAACTGTGAACGATATAACGATGCATAAAAACCATCTTTTTCAAGTAATGAATCATGGTCACCAAGTTCAACAATATCACCATCTTTCATAACTATAATTGTATCCGCATCTCGAATTGTTGATAAACGATGAGCAATAACAAAACTTGTTCTTCCTTTCATTAATCTTTCCATTCCTTTTTGGATCAAAACTTCTGTTCTTGTATCTACTGATGAAGTAGCTTCATCAAGAATCAAGATTTTTGGATCCTTCAAAAATGCTCTTGCAATCGTTAGTAACTGCTTTTGTCCTTGTGAAATATTTGATGATTCTTCATTAATAACTGTATCATAACCAGCTTCTAAAGTTTGAACAAAGTGATCAACATAAGCTACTTTACAAGCTTCTTGAACTTCTTGATCACTAGCATCTAATTTACTGTACATTAAATTTTCTTTAATCGTACCATTAAACAACCAAGTATCTTGTAATACCATTCCAAACAATGAACGTAAATCTTTACGAGCAAAATCCCTAATATCTTTACCATCAATAAAGATAGTTCCCCCATTCAACTCATAAAATCTCATTAACAATTTTACAATCGTTGTTTTACCTGCTCCGGTAGGTCCAACAATTGCAACAGTTTGACCAGAATGAACATGTAAACTAAAATTATTAATAATTGTTTGGTCTTTTAAATAGCCAAAATTAACATCAGCAAATGTTACAGAACCTTTGTTCTTTTCAAGTTCATCTTTTGTAACTTTAGGAGTTTCTTTTTCTAACTCTTCTTCATCTAAAAACTCAAAAACACGTTCTGCAGCTGCTGCTGTACTTTGTAACATATTCATTATTTGAGCTAATTGACTAATTGGTTGATTAAATTGTCTTACATATTGAATAAACGCTTGAATATCACCAATCGAAATATTTCCTCCACCAGCTAAAACACCACCTAATAAACAAACCGCAACATAACCCACATTACCAACAAAATTAGTAATTGGCTGCATTAAACCAGAGAAAAATTGTGACTTCCAGGCACTTTCATATAAACTATCATTATATTCATTGAACTGTTTTACAGAAGCTTCTTCACCATTAAATGCTTTAACAACATTATGTCCACCATACATCTCTTCAATATGACCATTAACATCACCTAATGCTTGTTGTTGTTTTGCAAAATATTTTTGCGAACGTTTCATTACTATACTAATTAATAACATTGAAACAGGTAAAACACACACTGCAATAATTGTCATTTGTGGCGAAATACTTAACATCATAATAAAAATTCCTACTACTGTAACACTTGAAGTAATCACCTGTGACATACTTTGATTCAATGATTGAGCAATTGTATCAATATCATTTGTTACCCTACTTAATATATCCCCACTAGTATGTTGATCAAAATAGCTAAGTGGCATACGATCCATTTTTTTAGAAATAGATGTCCTCAAATCATAAGCAACACGTTGTGAGATAGTAGAAGTAATAAATCCTTGAATATAACTAAATAAAGCACTAACTAAATATAATCCGACTAAAATCCAAATTATATATCCAATATATTTAAAATCAATCCCACCAGTACCACTAACTTTAGCCATAATTCCTTCACTTAACTTATCAGTTGCCTTAGCCAAAATCTTTGGTCCAACAATTGCAAACACAGTTGAAGCCGCCGCAAAAATAATTACTACAATTAATTTAAAATAATAAGGTTTTAAATATTTAAATAATTTATTAATTGTTCCTTTAAAATCTTTTGCTTTTTCACTGCCACCGCGCATCCCATGCATACCATGATTGAATTTAGGGCTATTTCTTTTTTGATTACTACTCATGTCCTAATTCCTCCTTTGATAACTGTGAATATGCGATTTCTTGATATACTTTACAGTTTTTCATTAATTCATCATGTGTTCCTTTACCAACGATTTTTCCTTCATCTAAAACAATTATTTGATTAGCTGACATAATCGAAGCAATTCTCTGTCCTACAATTAAAACTGTACTTTTTGTTTTTTCAATCATTTTATTTAATTCATTTCTTAACTTAGCATCTGTTTTAAAATCAAGTGCAGAAAAACTATCGTCAAAAATGAATATTTCTGGTTTTTTAGCAATAGCTCTTGCAATTGCTAAACGCTGTTTTTGACCACCGGAAACATTTGTACCACCTTGAGAAATTGGATCATTTAAACGTTTTTCTTTTTGATCAATAAATTCTTTTGCTTGAGCAATTTTAATAACCTCTTCCAATTCTTCGTCAGTTGCTTCAGGGGCACCATAAGTTAAATTAGATTTTATTGTTCCTGAAAATAATAAACCTTTTTGTGGAACCAAACCAATTTTATCTCTTAAGTCATGTTGATTAACATTTCTAATATCAACTCCAGCAACTTCAATTCTACCATCTGTCACCTCATAAAAACGTGGAATTAAATTAATTAATGTACTTTTACCAGAACCAGTTGAACCAATAAATGCTGTAGTTTCACCAGGTTTGGCAGTAAAACTAATATTTTCTAATACTGCTTCATTAGCACCTGGATATTTAAATGTAACATTTTTAAACTCAACTAAGCCTTTTTTATTTTCATCAAATGATTCTGGATTCTTTGGATCACTAATTTTTACTTCCATTGATAATACTTCATGAATACGATTAGCTGCTACACTAGCACGTGGCAACATAATTGCAATCATTGCAATCATTAAAAATGACATAATAATTTGCATTGCGTATTGCATAAATGCCATCATTTGTCCAATTGCAATATTACCTAAATCAATTTGTTTAGCCCCATAATATACAATTAATAAACTAACAATATTAAAAATAAACATCATGATTGGCATCATTGATACCATTGCACGGTTAACAAATAAATTAATTTTTGTCAAATCACTATTTGCTTTATCAAATCTTTGTTCACTTTGTTCTTCATTTCCAAAAGCACGAATAACTAACATTCCTGATAAATTTTCTCTCATTGTAAGATTCAATTTATCAATCAATGATTGTACAATTTTAAATTTAGGCATTACAATTGCAAACGTTACAATAATGACCATAAAAATAATAATTAAAACCAAGCCGATAATCCAAGTCATTGATGGGGTATTGTTAAAAGCTTTAATTAATGCTCCAATTCCCATCATCGGTGCAAAGCAGACAATTCTTATAAACATAATTACCACCATTTGAACTTGAGTAATGTCATTTGTTGTACGAGTAATTAATGAAGCAGTTGAAAATTTATTGAATTCTTCATTTGAAAAGTTTTCAACTTTCTTAAACACATCGCTTCGTAATAATCTTGAAACACCGGAACCAATTTTACTTGCTAAAAAACCACAACCAATAGCACAAGCAGTTCCAATAAGAGCTATTCCTAACATCTTAATACCAGTTTGTAAAATATAATTGTTTTGTACCTGATCAATATTGCAACCAAGTTTTTTATATTCAGCCTTTACACCATTTCCCGCTGCAATTTTTAATGTTGATTCACCCATCGTTTCCATTTGTTGATCAATTTTTTCAAACATTTTATTCTTTTGTTCTTCAGGCATCATACCAATAGCATCATATGGACTCATCCCTGTAGGTAAACTACCAAATTGTTTTTGATATTCTTTAGAATTTGGATCCATATTATCGATTGATGTAATTAATAGCATCGGCTTAATTAATATATTTTCCAACTCTTTCATTTCTTTATCATTAAGCTTTTTTAATTCATAAAGATTTTTTCCGTTAGCTTTACTAAATTTATCTAATAATTCCTGATCAATATCTTTTGAAGCAATTAATTTATATGAATCCCCTAATATTATTCGATCATCTTCATCCAATAAAACTAGTAAATGATTAAAAGTTTCTTCACTCAACACATCACTTACGGCACTATCAAAACCACCTGCTTGAATACCGACCGATACAATATCTGACATATAATCAGGTAAAGCCAACTCTGATTGTGATTGCATAAATAATAAACCAACACAAAGTAAAATTGGCACCCAAAACTTTTTAAAATAATATTTCAATTTCAGCATTGTTTATCTCCTTTATATTCTTCAATATTCAATTTAATAATATTTATTACATCATTTAATTGACTAATTTGTTCTTTACTTATACCTTTAAACAAATTAAGTGTCTTTTCTTGCAAAATTTCAATTCCCTTATTAATAAAGGTATCACCCATATCCGTAATATTTAAAATACAATTGCGTTTATCATGAATATCCTGTTTTTTAGTAAGATAACCCATTTTTTCAAGACGTTGCAACCTGACTGATAAAGTTGCTTTAGTTACATTTAGTTTTTCTGCTAAAGCATTTTGGTTAATGTTTTGATACTTTTTAACTATCATCAATAATCTAATCTGGCTTGCCGAAATATCACATTGCTTAGTTTTTTCATTTAATAAATAATGCATATTCTTATGCAAATCTTGAAAATTTTCTATTAACTTTTTTATATCATCATATTTTACATCTGACACCTTATACCTCCTCTATACTAAATAATAGCATCTATTATTTAGTATACGAACCATTATAGTTAGGGTACTAACCATTGTCAATATAAACTTTTTCTCTTAATTTTTACCAAAATAAAAATGTCTCATTAAATAAGACATTTTTCATTTAATCAATTAAATATTTTTCTAATAATCGAACAACTTCTCCAATTAAATCATCACATGTAGCACGATTAATTTCTTTATCAGTTTTTCTAATTCCCAATAACTCTCCACAAATAACAGAACCATGAGATGCTTCAAATTCTTTACATAAAGCAGCAACTTTTTCATTAACTAATTTTTTTTGTTTAACATCTGCTTCACCTTTACCATATTTTAAACCAAGTGCCATAGCCCCACCTGTTAAAGTACCACAAATTTCACGAGTCATTCCAACCCCACCACCAAAACCGTAAGCAATTGTCATTGCCTGATCCATTTGTAAATCGAACAAATCAACATAAGCGCCTAATACTGCTTGAGCGCAATTATACCCCATGTGATGCAATTCATATGCTTTTTTTACTCTTTCTTCAATATTCATTTCTATTCCTCTAGTATATTGTAATTAGTTCATTTAATAATCACTGTACAATATGCCTTTTCCTTTCCTATAAAATATTTATCTAATTTGACCTTTACCATAAATTAAATATTTTGTAGATGTCATTTCTTGCAAACCAATTGGTCCACGAGCATGTAATTTTTGTGTGCTTATTCCTACTTCTGCACCAAAGCCAAATTCCCCTCCATCAGTAAATCGTGTCGAGGCATTATGATAAACACATGCTGAATCTAAAGAATCCATAAAATACTTAGCTGTAATATCATTATTGGTAATAATACTTTCTGAATGTTTAGTTGAATAATTATAAATATGTTCGATAGCTTCATCAATATCTTTAACAATTTTAAAATTACAAATATAATCATCATATTCTGTAGCATAATTTTCTTCTAATGCCAATTGACCATCTACATATTTTATTGCTTCAATATCTCCATATATCTTGATATTTTTAAAGGGCTCTTTTATTTTCATTAAAAATTCAGTTGCAATATCTTGATGCACTAAAATTGTTTCAATAGCATTACATACTGATGGGCGTGAAATTTTTGCATTGATTGCAATTTCTACCGCCATATCAAGATTAGCTTCTTTATCAATATATAAGTGACAAATTCCCGCCCCTGTTTCAATTACTGGTACTGTTGCATTATTAACAACATGTTGAATCAATCCTGCTCCCCCTCTAGGAATAACTACATCAACATACTTATTTGCTCGAATAATCTCACTGACAATAGCACGATCAGTATTTTCAATTAATGTAACAACATTGTCTGGTAAAATATCTCTAATTGCCATATTAATTACATTTATTAAAGCAATATTAGAATGAATTGCTTCTTTTCCACCTTTTAAAACACAAACATTGTTAGTTTTAATACAAATAGATGCAATATCTACTGTAACATTTGGTCTTGATTCATAAATTGTCGCAACCACTCCAATAGGAATTCTAATTTGCTTAATATCTAATCCGTTTGGTCGCTTTATTTCTCGAACTACTTCACCAATACAATCTTTTAGATCCGCAACTCTTTCAACATCTTTAGCCATTGCCTTAATTCGCTCTTTTGTCAATAACAAACGATCAATCATCGCAGATGACATTCCATTTATTTTAGCATTATTAATATCTTTAGCATTTTCAGCTAAAATATATTCAATATTTTCTAATAATCCTTTACTAATTGCATCTAAAGCATTCATTTTTGTATACTTATCAATTTTTTGCATTTGACGACAAGCTAATTTTGCTAGTTTTAATTGATCCTCAATCATTATTTTTCACCCCTTCTACCAAAACCAAATTATTTGCATGAATAATTTCATCATAATCCTTATAATTTAATCTATTTTCAATTTCACTAGTATTTAACCCTTTAATCAATTTAATTTCATCACTTGAATAATTAACCATTCCTCGCGCTAATAAAGCATCATCTTTATCAACAATATCAACAATTTGAAAAATTAAAAATTCTCCCCTAACATCAATAATTCCTTTAGGTAATAAACTACTATGATTATTTACAAGGGCCTTTTTTGCGCCATCATCAATAATAATTTTGCCTTTAGACATACTACGATACATAATCCAATGTTCCCGAGAACTCAATTTTCTACCAACATCGCCATTAAAATACGTACCAACATCTTCTCCATTTAATAAATCAACTAAAACATTTTCTTTGCTACCATTAACAATTGCCATTGCACAACCATAATCATTACATACTTTGGCGGCTTTAAGCTTTGTAACCATACCTCCAGTTCCTACTTTACTAGAAGCATCTTTAGCCATCTTTTTAATTTCACTAGTAATACCATTAACATCACGAATCAATTTAGCATCTTTATTAAGATGGGGGTTATCATCATATAAACCATCAATATCACTAACTAAAACAACCATATCAGCATCCACAGCTGGAACAATCAACGATGCTAAAGTATCATTATCACCAACTTTTATTTCATCGACAGCCAAAGTATCATTTTCATTAATGATTGGTACAACATCATATTTAATCAATGCTTGCATTGCATGATTAAAATTCATCAAACGTTTACGATCATCGAAATCATCATGATTTAATAAAATCTGTGCACACTTCAAATCAAATAAACTAAATAAATCTTCATATATTTGCATTAATGATGCTTGACCAATTGCTGCTAATGCCTGTTTTTCAGGAATTGTTTGAGGTCGTTCAGTAAGATTCATAATATGAACTCCTGCATTAATTGCTCCACTACTGACTAACGTAATTTTAATTCCTCTACGTTTTATCTGAGCAATTTGCCAAATCAAATTCAGTATCTTTTCTTTATTAATATTACCCTCATCATCACACAATGATGAGGAACCAATTTTAATAATTATACTTTTAACTTTACTTAAATCCCTCATAACTCTCCTCCAGTAATTTCTTTAATTATACAAGGTTTACAGATACATAACAATATTAAAATAATGATATTTCAATAATTAGCAACCCATCATTATTTTAATAATTTCCTTATCCGTTTCCTTCATCCCAATTTTACCAAGACGTGCCACATTACGAATCGTATTTTCAACCCCTTTAACAACAATTCCATCTCCGTCTTTAAACTCTTGACCTTCTAAATACATTTTATAACCTAAAATTCCAGCATCAACACTTGCAGCAATTTTTGCTGCACAAGAAGATTTTGCGCCATCACAAATTATTCCCGAAGCAATGGCAAGCGAATTTACAAGCGTATGCGCAATACATTGATAATCACCGCCATACAAAAATGCAATTCCACTACCAGCAGCACATCCCGCACTTACAGCCCCACAATATGCTGATAAACGTCCAATTCCATGTTTTTGGTGAATTGCAATTAAATTTGCTAAAACTAGTGCACGATATAATTTTTCATCACTAACATGTAATTCCTTAGCATATTCAACAATCGGTAAAGTTATCGTAATCCCTTGATTTCCACTACCAGAATTTATCACTACCGGTAATTCGCAGCCACTCATTCTAGCATCACTACCAGCCGCTGCCATAGCTTTGGCTTTTGTAGTTATATCGTTTCCAGTTTTTAATAATACACTACCAATATTAGCACCATAGTTATTTACAATTCCTTCATTTGCAATCTTGCAATTATAATCAATTTGACGTTTAATTACATTTTTAATATCTTCAATTTTCACAAGACAAGCAAACTCATAAATATCAGCAACATTTAATTCATCATAATTTAAAACAATTTTATCATTAAACTTCTGATTTGCTTTTGAAAAAAGCACCTCATTATCTTTTTCAATTAAAATGATATTAGTATGTGAATCTACGATTCGCACACTAGCGTAATGATTCCCTTCAAATAAGGTAATTTTGATATCTAAAATATTTTCACTATCTAGTGGTTTGATTTCAATACAATCTTTTTTTAAAAATTCATTGATTGCAGCAATTTCCTCATCATTAACATCAGCAATCACTTCTAACAACTTATTAGTATTTCCTGCAACAATTCCAGCTGCCACTGCTGCTTCAATTCCTTTTAAACCATTAGTATTAGGAACAACTACACTTTTTACATTTTTAATAATATTTCCACTTACCTCAACCAAACATTTCTCAGGCATTTTATTTAAAATATCATGAGCTTTACTAGCACAATATGATAAAGCAATTGGTTCTGTACATCCCATTGCAGGGACGAGTTCTTCTTTTAATATTTGAATATACGTTTGATATTTAATATTGTTCATTAGTTTATACAATCCTTTCTATTTTTACTAACATAGTCTATTTTATCATAAATCTTTACAAAATAACTCAATTTTCTTATTGTATCATGATATTCTAACGTGTTACAATGTAGAAAATGATTAAAGGAGATATATTGTTACAATGAAATTAATTATACCTGAAAATTATGATCCCGTACTAGATTTACGGCAAACACAAGAGGCAATTAAATATATTCGTGATACTTTTCAAAAAGAAATTGGAAGAGCTTTACAACTTTCTAGAATTTCAGCTCCTTTGTTTGTCCAAAAAAGCAGTGGGCTAAATGACAATTTAAGTGGTGTTGAAACACCTGTTTCATTTAATATCCCACAAATGCCAAATGAAGAAATCGAAGTAGTGCATTCACTTGCTAAATGGAAAAGAATGGCTTTAAAAAAATATGGTTTTAAAATGCATGAAGGTCTATATACAAATATGAATGCCATTAGAAAAGATGAAGAAGTTGATAACTTACATTCTTACTATGTCGATCAATGGGATTGGGAAAAAATTATTTCTAAAGCAGAAAGAAATGAAGAAACTCTAAAACGTCATGTTTTAAAAATATTTAAAGTTATAAAACATATGGAACACGAAGTATGGTACAAATATCCTCACGCTGTAAATAGATTGCCAGATAAAATACATTTTTTTACATCACAAGAATTAGAAGATCGTTACCCTAATTTAACACCCACAGAGCGTGAAACTGCAATGTGTAAAGAATATGGATGTATTTTTGTCATAGGGGTTGGAAATAAGCTCAAAAGTGGTATTAAACATGATGGACGTGCTCCAGATTATGATGATTGGGACTTAAATGGTGATATTTTATTCTGGTTTGAACCACTTAAATGTGCTTTAGAGATTTCATCAATGGGGATTCGTGTAGATGAAGATAGCTTAGTTAAACAATTAGAAACAGAAAATTGTTTAGATCGTTTACAATTACCATATCATCAACAAATTCTAAATAAAGAATTACCATACACTATTGGTGGTGGTATCGGTCAATCAAGATTATGTATGCTATTATTAAAAAAAGCTCACGTTGGTGAAGTTCAAGCAAGTATTTGGCCTCAAGAAATGATTGATGAATGCAGTAAACATAACATCAATTTATTATAGTTATAAATATTTAACCTATATATAGAAACCGAAGTTTGACTTCGGTTTTTTTTGAATCTTTAATTTTTATAAAAAGACTTATCATCATGATTTTACACTAACAATTTATTTAAATACTATTTACAAAAAGTTCTAACGTACGCTTAAATAAAATCAATAAACAACACTATCCTAAAAATAGAAAAGGTAGAAATATAGTGATGTATATCACTAATTTCTACCTTTATTTAAAATTAGTTTTATTTAGATAAATCAATTTTTGCAAGTATATTGGCAAGACCAATATAAGAAGCTGGTGTCATGTCAATTAAAGTTTGACGATCTTGACTAGATAAAATATCTAAGCTTTCTGCAAATTTTAAGATATCATCTTTAGAAATACTCTTACCTCTTGTCAATGCTTTTAATGTATCATAAGCATCAGGTACCCCATATTTTCTTAACATTGTTTGAATTGGTTCTGCTAGTACTTCCCATTTTTCATTTAAATCATAAGCAAGTTTTTCTTTATTTACTACACATTTAGCTAAACCATTTGTAGTTTCATTAATTGCTTGTAAAGAATATCCAAACGCTAAACCTAAATTTCTTTGACTAGAAGAATCTGATAAGTCACGTTGCATTCTTGATTTAGGAAGTTTATTTGATAAAGCAACACAAATATTATTTGACATATCAATATTAGCTTCACTATTTTCAAAACGAATTGGATTAACTTTATGTGGCATTGTACTACTTCCAACTTCACCTTTAACTGGAATTTGTTTAAAGTATTCCATTGAAATATACAACCACATATCAACATCAAAATCAACTAATACGTTATTAAAATGACGAATTCCATCTAGAATATGACAAGTATAATCATGACTTTCAATTTGTGTAGTTAATGGATTAAAAGTTAAACCTAAATACTCTTCAACAAATTTCTTAGCCATAGTTTGCCAATCAATATCAGGAAAAGCTGTTAAAATAGCGCTATAATTACCTGTTGCCCCATTAAATTTAGCTTTAATTTTAATACTTTCAACATTTTCAATACTTGATAAGAAACGATATGCATACACCTTAAATTCCTTACCAATTGTAGTTGGTGTTGCTGGTTGCCCATGAGTATGTGCAAGCATCGCATCATCACTATGTTCATCAGCCCATTTATCAATATGCGCTGCAAATTCTTTTGCTTTAGGTAACCAAACATCTTTTAAACCATATTTTAACATACATGCATATGATGTATTATTAATATCTTCAGAAGTACATCCAATATGAACGAAACTTTGTAAATATCCAAATCCTAATGCTTCTAACTTTTCATCAATAAAATACTCAACAGCTTTAACATCATGACGAGTAGTATTTTCAATTTCTTTAATTCTTGCAAAAGAATCATAATTAAATTCGCTAGAAATGGCTGTAAGTTTATCCATCTCTTTTACATCAAATTTAGTTAAAATATCGCTTTCAACATTTTCAATTAAAAACTTTAACCATTGAATTTCAACCAAAACACGATACTTTACTAATGCATATTCTGAAAAATACTCCCCCAATGCATCTTTAATCCCTGAATAACGTCCATCTAATGGACAAAGCGTTAAACATTCAAACTCTTGTTTTTCCATTCTATTTTCCACCTTTAAAATAATCTACACCTGCTTCAAATAATTTTTGATCCATTTCACCATAAATATTTTTAAAGCGATTTTCACCTTGACGTTCACTATGACCCATTTTACCAATAACACGACCATCACGAGAAACAATTCCTTCAATCGCATACATTGAACCATTTGGATTATAAGGAGTTTGCATTGTTACCTTACGATTTGGATCTACATATTGAGAGAATACTTGTCCATTTTCAAACAACTCCTCAATAACTTCTTTTGGTGCTACAAAACGTCCTTCACCATGACTAACTGGAATTGTATGAATATCATCAACATTTACATATTTTAGCCAAGGTGATTTAACACTTCCAATTCTTGTATCGACCATTTGTGAAACATGACGACCAATTGTATTGAAAGTTAGTGTTGGATCATTTTTAGACATATCTTGAATTTTACCATATGGTAATAATCCTAGCTTAATCAGTGCTTGGAATCCATTACAAATCCCTATCATCAATCCATCACGATTATCTAATAAATCACTAATTGCATCTTTTAAACGAGGATTCTTTAATACTGTAGCAATAAATTTACCAGACCCTTCAGGTTCATCTCCAGCACTAAATCCTCCTGGCAACATTACAATATTAGCTTGTCTGATTGCTGTTTCCAATTCATTAATTGAATCTGTAAGCATTTGCTCTGTTTTATTTCTAATTAAAACTAATTGAACTTTTGCTCCAGCTTTTTCAAAAGCACGTTTTGAATCATACTCACAGTTAGTTCCTGGGAATACCGGAATAACTACAAGTGGTGTTTCAACAATAACTTTTGCCTTTAAAGTAGAACGTGTATTACATGCAGCTACTTTAATTTCATTTGTAGGTGCCATTTCTCTTGTTGGATAAACACCTTCTAATGGTGCTTTATTAATTGCATAAGCTTCATCTAAAGAAATAACTTCATGTCCATATGATAATACTTCACTATCATTAGTAGTACCAACAATACGATAATTATCAAAAATACCTAAAGCTTCTTCATTTTTAACTTCAATGATGATATTTCCGTAATCACGCATCACATAACTATCTAAATCATATTCACCATTAAAAGCAACGCCAATACCATTACCAAAAGCCATCTTACTAACTGCTTCAATCACGCCACCATCTTTAACAGTATAAGCACTATAAATTTTATTTTCTTTCATTAATGTCATAATTGCATCATATTGTTTTTGTAAATGATCAAAGTCAAATACATGATACTCATCTTTATTAATAACAACTTCTACTAATACATGTCCAGCTTCTTTAATTTCAGGCGTCATAATATCATCAACATCACTACTTGTAATTGCAAAAGAAACTAATGTTGGTGGTACATGTAAATCCTCAAATGAACCTGACATACTATCTTTACCACCAATTGAAGGTAATTTCAAAGCATTTTGAACACGATAAGCACCTAATAATGCTGCTGTAGGTTTACCCCAAGTAGTTGGATTTGTTAATAATTTTTCAAAATATTCTTGGAATGAAAAACGAATATTATGATAATTACCTCCCATTGCAACAATTTTTGCAACTGATTCAACAATTGCATAAATTGAACCATGATATGGTGACCATTTAGAAATTACTGGATTGTACCCATACGTCATAATTGATGCAGTTGTTGTTTCTTTTCCTAATACTGGTATCAAGGCTGCCATTCCTTCAGTTTCACTATGATATTTAATTCCTCCAAATGGTGATAAAACTGTTCCATTGCCAATTGAAGAGTCAAATCTTTCAATCAAACCTTTTTGTGAAGCAACACTTAATTTAGATAATGTATTAGTTATAGTATCAACAAAATCACTTTGCGGTTGTTTATCAAATGGCGTATTTTCAAAATCAGGTAAAGTAATTCTAACATCTTGATAACGCTTTGCTCCAGCTGCATCTAAAAACTCACGTGAAATATTAACAATATCTTTTCCCATATGTCTCATTATCAAACGATTTTGATCAGTAACGATAGCAACTTGAATAACCTCTAGGTTTTCCTTAGCACATTCAGTTTTAATAAAATCAACATCTTTACTATCCACTACAATTGCCATACGTTCTTGAGATTCAGAAATTGCTAACTCTGTTCCAGTTAATCCATCATATTTCTTTAAAACAGCATCTAAATCAATTTCTAGACCTGGTGCTAATTCACCAACAGCAACACATACTCCACCCGCTCCAAAATCATTACAACGAACAATTTTTTCACTTACTTCTTTATTTCTAAATAAACGTTGAATTTTTCTTTCTTCAACAGGATTACCTTTTTGAACTTCAGCCCCTGCTGTTTCAATTGACTTAATATCATGAGATTTAGAAGAACCAGTAGCCCCACCAATTCCATCACGTCCAGTACGACCACCAATCAATAAAACAACATGTCCTTTTAATGGTTCTAAACGTTTAACTTGTTCTTTTGGTGCTGCAGCTACTACTGCACCTAATTCCATTCTTTTAGCTACATAACCTTCATCATAAATTTCATGAACATAACCAGTTGTTAAACCAATTTGGTTCCCGTAAGAAGAAAAACCATGAGCTGATTCTTGACAAATCTTACGTTGTGGTAATTTACCTTTAATTGTTTCCTCTAATGATTTACGTGGATCACCTGCTCCTGTAATACGCATACTTTGATATACATAAGCACGTCCTGATAATGGATCACGAATTGCTCCACCTAAACAAGTCGCAGCCCCACCAAATGGCTCAATTTCTGTTGGGTGATTATGTGTTTCGTTTTTAAACATTAATAGCCATTGTTCATCTCCATCAGTTGTATGTACTGTAATTTCTACTGAACAAGCATTAATTTCTTCAGAAACTTCTAAATCATCTAAATAACCTGTTTTACGTAATTCTTTCATCGAAATAGTTGCTAAATCCATTAATGTTAATGGACGCTTTGTATCAATTCCATAAACTAAATGTCTACTTGTCTTATAATTTTCAATATCTTTTTCTAAAATTTCTTTAAAAGCACCATTTTCAATATCTAAATCAGTAATAACTGTAGCAAAAGTAGTATGACGACAATGATCAGACCAATATGTATCTAATACTTTCAATTCAGTTTCCGTAGGATCACGTTTTTCTTCATTTTTAAAATAATCCTGAGTAACTTTTAAATCATCATAATTCATTGCCATTCCATTATCAACTAAGAATTTTTCAAGTTCTTCTTTATCAAACTCGTTAAAACCAGTAATTGTTGCCACAGGTTTAATTTCTGGTACTTCATCATTTAAATTTTCTGGTTTATCTAAAGATGCTAAACGTTGATCTACTGGGTTAATTAAAAAACTTTGAATTTGATTTAAGACATCATCTTGATTACCAGTAAAAGTAATTGCAAATACACGAGCACATTTTACTTTAGCATTAGTATTACCAGTTAAAATAGCAAAACATTGCTCACAAGAATCCGCTCTTTGATCATATTGACCAGGCAAAAATTCAATAGCAAAGATTGCTTCATCTTCATTTTTAGGGAAATCTTCTTGATAAACATCATCAACCATTGGTTCAGATAAAATTGTATTAATACCTTCATTTAAAATATCATCGTTTATTCCTTGAACATCGTAACGGTTAATAACTCTTAATGTTTTAATTTCTAATCCCAATTGTTCAATTAAATTATGTTTAATTTCATTTGCTTCTGTTGCATATTCTACTCTTTTTTCAACATATATACGTTTTACATCACTCATTATTATCCCCCTATCTAAGTCCAATATCCTTGCGGTAATATTTACCTTCAAAATCAATCTTATCAGCTACTGCATATACTTTATTTCTTACATCTTCTAATGATGAACCAGTTGCACAAATATTTAAAACACGTCCGCCACTAGTAACTAATTTACCATCTTTAATACTAGTTCCAGCATGGAATACAACACATTCATCACAATCGTCAATATTTTTAATTTCAATTCCTTTAGTATAGCTTCCTGGATAGCCACCACTTGCTAAAACTAAACAAGCAACATGTTGATCATTCCATTTAACTTCTACATCTTTTAGAGTTCTTGTTGCACAACCAACCATAATATCATATAAATCACTATCTAATCTTAACATAATCGATTGTGTTTCTGGATCACCAAAACGAACATTAAATTCTAATACTTTAGCTTTACCATTTTCAATCATTAAACCAATAAAAACAACACCACGATAATCCATATTATCCGCTTTTAATCCTTTCATAAACGGATCTAAAATATCATTTTTCAATACCTCATCCATATTTTCAGGCATAAATGGATTTGGCGAAACAGTTCCCATACCACCTGTATTAGGACCCGTATTACCATCATAAATTTGCTTATGGTCTTTAGCACTTACCATTGGAACAATTGTATCACCATCACAGAAACACAACAGTGAACACTCAAAGCCAGTTAAAAACTCTTCCAATACTACTTTACTTCCAGCACCATCTAAACTTCCATCAATCATCATTTCTTTCAATGTTGATTTAGCATCATCTATATTATCAACAATAACTACACCTTTACCTGCTGCTAAACCATCAGCCTTAATTACTAATGGATAATCAAAATCATTAATTGCTTCAATGGCCTCATCATAACTATTAACTTCTTTATACTTAGCAGTTGGTATATTATGTCTAACCATAAATTCTTTAGAAAAAGCTTTACTTCCTTCTAAAGTTGCAGCATGTTTAGTTGGACCAAAAGCCATTAACCCTGCAGCTTCTAAATCATCGGCCAAACCATTGCATAAAGGTACTTCAGGACCAATAACTGTTAAATCAATTTTATTTTCTTTAGCAAAATCAACAATCATTTGATTATCTTCAACACTACCTTCAATACATTCACCAATCATAGCAATTCCTGGATTTCCAGGAATTGCATAGATTTTATCTACCTTACTACTTTGATTTAATTTATAAGCAATGGCATGTTCACGTCCACCACTACCAATTACTAGTACTTTCATATATTCAAACCTCTCTATTAATGTCTAAAATGTCTATATCCTGTAAATACCATTGGAATTCCTTTTTCATTACAAAAATCAATAGAATCTTGATCACGAATTGATCCCCCAGGTTGTACAATTGCACCAATTCCTGCATTATAAGCAACTTCAGCACAATCACTAAATGGGAAGAATGCATCACTTGCAAGTACTGCTCCATTAAAATCTTTATCTGGATTATTATGAATAGCATTTTCTAATGCCCATACACGAGAAGTTTGTCCTCCACCGACTGCTAAAGTAACACCATCTTTAACAATACAAATAGCATTTGATTTAACAAATTTAACTACACGCATTCCAAATTCCATATCGCTAATTTGTTCATTAGTTGGTTTAGCTTCAGTTACACAATTCATTTCTTTAATCATTTCAGTATTAATATCTTGTACCAAAACTTTACCTTCTAAATACTTAATATCATATTTAGCTTCTCTTACAGTTAAATCTTTAAGTTTTAAAATTCTCAAATTTTTCTTCTTCTTTAATATTTCTAAAGCATCTTCATCAAAATCAGGAGCAGCTACGATTTCTAAAAAAATCTTATGCATTTCTTCTGCTGTTTGTTTATCAATTTTATAATTAACTGCAACAATTCCACCAAAAATACTTTGAGGATCAGCATTATAAGCTTTCATATAAGAATCATAGCCATCCTTACCAATAGCAACCCCACAAGGTGTTGAATGTTTGATCGCTGCTGTAACAATTTGATCACTAAATTCACGAACCACAGCTACTGCCCCATATAAATCATTTACATTATTAAATGAAATTTCTTTACCATGTAATTGCTCATAATCCAATAAACTATGTTGAACAAATGGATCAACATATGCATTAGCTCTTTGTTGAGAATTTTCACCATAACGTAAATGCTCAGTTTTTTTCAAACTAATATTTAATACATCAGGGAAGTCATCACCAACAACATCAGCAAAATAACGAGAAATCATCGCATCATATGCACCTGTAGTTGAAAATGCCTTATATGCAAGATTTAATCTAAAATCAAAATCATCTTGATTATCTTTAATAGCTGTTAAAACAACATCATAATCTTTAGGATCAGTAACAATCAAAACATCTTTAAAATTCTTAGCTGCTGAACGAATCATTGAAGGACCACCAATATCAATATTTTCAATCATATCTTCCATTGGTTTACCTGCTTTTAAAGCTTTTTCAAACTCATATAAATTAACACAAACCAAATCAATTGGTTTAATATCCATTTCTTTAACTGTTTCAACATGTTTAGAAACATCTCGACGGAACAATAATCCACCATGAACCTTAGGATGTAATGTTTTAACACGTCCATCTAAAATTTCTGGAAATCCAGTAACATCATCAATTGCAATACATGGAATATTTGCTTCTTGTAATTTTGTCATTGTCCCCCCAGTAGAAACAATTTCAAAACCTAGTTCTACTAATCCCTTACAAAAATCAACGATACCATCTTTATTCGTAACACTAACTAATGCTCTTTTCATTTACTTCACCTTAGCCCTTTCATTTTCAACAACAATTTTACCATTACAATATAAAGCAACAGCTTTAGGCAAAATTCGATGTTCAATTTCTAAAACTCTTGCCTGAATATCTTCAGAATTATCTAAATCATCAATATTACACGCTTCTTGTAAAATAATTGGTCCCCCATCTACTTCATTACTTACAAAATGAACAGTTGCTCCAGTTACCTTAACTCCTCGTTTTAATACCTCATCATGTACATGCATACCATAATACCCTGGTCCACAAAAAGAAGGAATAAGTGATGGATGAATATTAATTATTTTATTTGGATACGCATCAATCAAAACATCACTCAAAATTGCTAAATAACCTGCTAAAACAACTAAATCAACTTCACGCTCTTTTAACATTTTAACAATTAATTCATCATCTTTTTTAACTACTGCTGTTTCAATCCCAGCTTTTTTAGCACGTTCTAATCCATATGCATTTTTACGATTAGAAATGACTAAAACAATCTTACCGTTAATTTGATTAGCTTCAATAGCATCGATAATTGATTGTAAATCAGTTCCACCGCCAGAAACAAAGACGGCAATTTTTAACATAATTCTACCCCTTTATTACCTGCTTCAACATGACCTACAACATAACATTCATCGCCTGCTTCTTTAATTGCTGCCATTGCTTTATCAACTTCTTTTGGATCAAGGGCAATAACCATCCCTAAGCCCATATTAAATGTATTATACATCATATCTTCGCTAATATTACCATTTTTAGCAATCAAATCAAAAATTGCCGGAATTGGATAACTATTCTTATTAATTACTGCCTTTATTCCTTCTGGCAACATTCTAGGAATATTTTCATCAAAGCCACCACCAGTAATATGGCTACATCCTTTTACAACAACACCAGCATCCTTAACATTTTTAAGTGCTTTTACATAGATTCTAGTTGGCATTAATAAAGCTTCACCTAATGTTTTATTAAGTTCATCATAATATGTATCTAAAGACTCTTTAGTCATCTCAAAAACCTGACGTACAAGTGAAAAACCATTACTATGAACACCACTTGAAGCAATTCCTACCAAAACATCTCCTGGTTTAATATTTTCACCATTAATAATATCTTTTTTATCAACTACACCTACTGCAAAACCAGCTAAATCATAATCATTTTCAGGCATTAATCCTGGATGTTCCGCAGTTTCACCGCCAACTAAGGCACATCCTGATTGTTTACAACCTTCAGCTACCCCGCTTACAATTGTTGCAATTTTTTCAGGATAATTTTTACCACAAGCAATATAATCTAAGAAAAATAATGGTTCGCCTCCAGAACAAGCAATATCATTAACACACATTGCAACAGCATCAATTCCAATTGTATCATGTTTATCCATAATAAAAGCAAGTTTTACTTTTGTCCCACAACCGTCAGTTCCTGATAACAAAACTGGTTCATCCATATTTTTAATCGCACTCAAATCAAAGGCACCTGCAAAACCACCAAGTCCGCCTAAAACTTCTGGTCTTAAAGTTTCTTTAACATGTTTTTTCATTAATTCAACTGATTTATAGCCAGCTTCAATATCTACTCCAGCCTTTTTATAATCCATTTTCATTTCTCCTCTTTATTATTTTTGCATTCTTGCAAGTACTGCTTTATAAGTTTCAATTAGATCCCCAATGTCTTGTCTAAATACATCTTTATCATACTTTTGATTAGTTTCTACATCCCACAAACGGCAAGAATCTGGAGAAATTTCATCAGCTAATAAAATTTCACCATTAGATGTTTTTCCAAATTCAATCTTAAAATCAACCAATTTTAAATTTAAACTCAAGAAAAACTCTTTTAATAATTCATTAATCTTTAAAGTTTCTTGTTTAATAAAATTATATTCATCTCTTGTACATAATTTTAAAGCTACTGCATGATCTTCATTAATTAATGGATCACCATAATCATCATTTTTATAACTAATTTCAAAAATTGGTTCATCTAAAACTACTCCTTCAGGTGCCCCTAATCTTTTACAAAAAGATCCTGTAGTAATATTTCTAACAATTACTTCTAATGGGAAAATATCTACTTTTTTAACTAAAATATCACGATCATTTAATTTTTTAATCATATGAGTTTTAATTCCGGCTTCTTCTAGCATATCAAAAATAATACAAGAAATAGTATTATTCAAAACCCCTTTACCTTCGAATTGATCATGTTTAACTCCATTACCTGCAGTTGCATCATCTTTATAATGAATCAAATACTCATCTTCTTTTTCAGTCAAATAAACTTGTTTTGCTTTTCCTTCGTATAATAATTCTGCCATTTTTTCTAATCTCCTCTTATTTATATTTTTCCATTACTTCCATATTTGCATTCATTGCTTGAGCTTCCATTTCTTTGCGATAAGCAACTAATTTTTCTTTAATATTATCATGTTTAATTGCCATAATCTGTAAAGCTAAATATGCTGCATTTTTACTACCATTAATTGCTACTGTTGCAACTGGTATCCCTGAGGGCATTTGAACAATCGATAATAAAGCATCCATCCCATCTAATGTTGAACCACTGATTGGCACTCCAATAACTGGTAAAACTGTTTGTGAAGCAACTACCCCTGGTAAAGCCGCAGCCATACCTGCAGCTGTGATAATAACTTCTGTACCATCTGTTTCTGTTTCTTTAATAAAATTACTTAAACCAAGATGTGCACGATGAGCTGAAAGACATCTAACATTCACCTCAACACCATAATCTTTTAAAATACTAATTGCTGGTTCTACTTTATTTAAATCACTAGTTGAACCCATAATGATTGCGACTTTCATATTTACATCCTTTCATATTAAAATACTAAAAACTATTTAGAACAATCCAATAATCTTACCGTCTTTATCAATATCCATATTAACTGCTGCTGGTCGTTTTGGAAGTCCTGGCATTCTCATGATACTACCAGAGATTGCTACTAAAAAACCTGCTCCAGCTGATGGAATAAGATCATTGATCTTAATTGTAAATCCACTAGGACGCCCCAATAATGTTGGCTGATCAGATAAAGAATATTGTGTTTTAGCTACACAGATTGGTAATTTTCCTAATCCTTGTGCTTCATATTTTTTCATCTTTGTAATTGCTTTTTTATCAAAAACAACACCACTAGCTCCATATATTTCTTTTGCAATAACTTCAATTTTTTCTTTGATTGATAACTCTAAATCATACAATGGTTTATAATTAGCTTCTTTAGTTTCTAATACATCTAATAATTTTTGAGCTAATTCAATTCCTCCATCGCCACCTTTAGCAAAAACTTCAGAAATTGCAACATCAACTCCCATTTTATCACAAGTATCTTTTAAAAGTTGCAATTCAGCTTCGCTATCAGTTGGAAAAGCATTGATAGCTACTACTGCTGGTAAATTATATTTTTTTATATTTTCAATATGTTTTTCTAAATTTTCTACTCCTTTAGCTAATGCTTCTAAATTTTCATTAGCTAATTCTTTTTTATCAACACCACCATGCATCTTTAACGCTCTTACTGTAGCAACAATCACTACTGCTTGAGGATCAAGATTAGCTTGACGACATTTAATATCTAAAAATTTCTCTGCTCCTAAATCAGCCCCAAAACCTGCTTCAGTAATTGCATAATCACCTAATTTAATTGCTAATTTAGTTGCCATAACTGAATTACATCCATGGGCAATGTTTGCAAATGGACCCCCATGAACAAAGACTGGCGTATGATCCAATGTTTGAACTAAGTTTGGTTTGATTGCATCTTTTAACAGTAACGTAACTGCACCAGTTGCTTCAATATCATTAACAGTAACAGGATTACCATCATAATCATAAGCAACGATCATTTTTCCTGCACGTTCTTTTAAATCATCTAAACTTGTCGCTAAGCAAAGAATCGCCATTACTTCACTTGCTACTGATATATCAAAGCCATCTTCACGAGGCACTCCATTTACTTTACCACCTAAACCACAAACAATATTACGTAAAGCACGATCATTTAAATCAACAACTCTTTTCCAAACAATATTACGAACATCAATATTCAAAGGATTTCCTTGATGAATCGAATTATCAAGCATTGCTGCAATTAAATTATTAGCAGCAGTGATAGCATGAATATCACCAGTAAAATGCAGATTAATATCTTCCATTGGAACCACTTGAGCATATCCTCCACCAGCTGCACCACCTTTAATTCCAAAACATGGTCCTAAAGACGGTTCTCTCATCGCTACTACTGATTTTTTTCCCAACTTATTTAAGGCCTGTGACAACCCAATCATTGTTGTTGTTTTTCCTTCTCCAGCAGGTGTGGGATTAATTGCTGTTACAAGAATTAATTTTCCATCAGAATTATTTTCTAAACGATTAATTGCTGATAAAGAAATTTTAGCTTTATACTTACCATATAATTCTAAATCATCATCTTGTAAACCAACTTTTTTAGCAATTTCACTAATTGGTTCCATTTTTGCACTTTGTGCAATTTCAACATCACTTAACATACTGCCACCCTTTCAATTATAATTTTCAATTTCTTCTAAAGATATTATTTAAACAATTAAAACATACCTAATTTATACCATATTTGTATGCTTTTCTCAACCACTACAAATATCAATATACTTCTACATTATCCCTAGAATTAAAAAAGAGCCCGCACTAATCCAGACTCTTGCCCAGACGGTCGGCTCTTCTATGATTATACTCCCTGTGGTTAATTCCACTTCCGTCAGTCGTATAACTAAATGCATAATACCATTAATTTATACAAGATTCAAGCATTTACAAGAAAAATATTGATTTTATCTTAAATCAAAAAATTAGCCAAATATATAACCACCAACGGGATTATAAGTAACTCAATTACTTTTTTAAACCTTTGTTGCTTAGATGATATTTCTTGGACCGTTTTCTTACTTTTAAAAACAACCAAATAACTAATTAAAAAATCAAATAAACCTGCCACCAAGCACCAAACACTAAATTTAAACATATTAATATTACCAGAAACTCTTCCGCCTAATATACCAATCAACAAAATAATATAACCACTGTACAAAAAATAAAATAACATTTTAATCACACTAATTACCTATTAATAACTATACCTTTCTACTTTCTTTAAAACTCGTTTTTTTTCATCACCCTGTAAAATCATCGGCTGATAATTATTTCTACCACTTACCGAAGTAATTGAACACGGAATAATTTCATAATCACAACTACTATAAACACCATCAACAAAATTCATTGTAACCGAATAAATCATCGTATCACTATCACTTGGATTACGGTTACCACCAAAACAAAAATTACCTAAAGAATAAACAATCGGTTTACCATTATAATTTTCAATTCCCTGTAAAACATGAGGATGTGACCCAACCACTAAATCTGCCCCACTATCAATAGTAAATTTCGCAAGATTACGTTGATCATCATTAGCATCATATTCACGTTCTACTCCCCAATGAAAATATACAACAACCACATCAGTTCCTTGATTTGTTTTTAAATCTTCGATTGCATTTTTTATTGTTTTACGTCCCTGTTCATTATTCATCGACACCGACATCGAGCGATAGCCTAAAAAGCCTACCTTTATCCCTTTCACTTCTTCAACAAAAGACGTTGCATAACCAAAATATCCAATTCCTTTTTCTTCAAGTGCAGCTTTAGTATCATCCATTCCTTGTTTATAATAATCCTCTGAATGATTATTAGCTAAACTCACAACCTCAATACTACCATCAACTAAAATATTTGCATACTCTTTTAAACCTTTAAACGGAAATTGCTTTTCAACATGTGCAGTCGCATCAGTTAATGGTCCTTCAAGATTAACAATTGTTAAATCATCACTTGCAAAAACATTTTTTACATTTTTTAAAAAATATGAACTATCTTTCCCATTCTTTTCATACTCTTGATCAAATGAACCAGAATACGCCTGATTAACATAATTACCCAATGTAAAATCACCAGCAAAGTTTAATTTAACACTTGTTTCAACTGGTTCTTTTTTCTCCACTGTGTTATTCTCCTTTTTGTTTACTTCAGTCTTTTTAACTTCACTACCATTATCACCAAAGCATCCCACAAGCATGCATAACAACGCTATTAATATTACTATCTTTTTCATAACTGTTCTCCTTGAAGTAATTATACCAAACCATATTATCACTTTAAATACCATATTGTTATTTATGATACTTTAATTTATAATACTGCTAGGAGTGATTAAAATGATAAAAGAAATAATAAATAAATTAGATTATGATAAATTATTAACCCAAAGTGATCCAAATATTAATTTAGTTAGAGATTATCTAGAGCATGGTAGTTTATATGGCTATTTTATCAATAACGAACCAGTTTCATTTATTGCAGTTGAAATAATTGACGGTAATGTAGAAATCAAAAATATTTTAACATTAATAGAACACCGCAATAACGGCTATGCTAAAGCACTAATAAAATTCATTGAAAAAAGCTATAACAATTATGACACTTTTTTGTTAACAACTGCAAATTCAAGCTTTGAAAATATTACTTTTTATACCCACTTAGGCTATGTATACAGTCATCGTATAGAAAATTTCTTTTTAGATTACTATCCAAAAGAAATATTCGAAAACCAAATGCAAGCAACTGATCTAATGTATTTTAAAAAAAGTATTAAAAACATAAATTAAAATAAACACTATTTTTACTATAATTATTATTTTTAATATTGAGTAATTTGTTTTTTTATAACAAACATAAATATGATGATTAATCTAGTATCAAAAAAAAAGACAATAATTCATTGTCTTTTTTGCACTTAAACTTAATTAATTTTTTTCAATCTCTTTTAATCTTACTATTTTAAAAATTCTTTGCTTTCTTCAATACTTCGATTATCCAAAATCATTTCAAATATCTTATCATATTCTTCACTATTTAAATTCTCTAAAATACTATCTGATACTGATTTTTAGAAAATGCTGAATACTGCATTTCGATATTAACATAATCACCTGTATTTGTTTGTACTCTAATATCTAAAAGCATATCTTTATCTTCAATATTTTCAACGACTTGATTAGGATTTAGGATAGTGAGCGATTTACA
>JAGZCC010000089.1 GCA_018369555.1 Thomasclavelia spiroformis | reverse complement strand
AAATAAATATCCACCGGCCTAGCCGGTGGTTTTACTTATGCGGGCATAGCCCTGCTCCCAAAGCGCATGTCTGAAGACATTCCTTATGCCTTACGGCTACCGCATGCACCTTGTCGTTATTTACCCTTAAAAGGGTCTTCAAAATCCAGAGTTAGTTGTTCTCCTTCTTGATCCTCTTTTAACTGATTTGAGATATATTCTTTAATTTTTTTTGTATTTTTCCCCACTGTATCTACATAATATCCTCGACACCAAAATTCTCG
Organism: Thomasclavelia spiroformis; assembly: GCA_018369555.1. Classification (GTDB taxonomy): domain Bacteria; phylum Bacillota_I; class Bacilli_A; order Erysipelotrichales; family Coprobacillaceae; genus Thomasclavelia; species Thomasclavelia spiroformis_A. The sequence continues at coordinate 6,276 of JAGZCC010000089.1, read as the reverse complement.
ATGTCTATACTTATATCTTGCATTCGCCCATCTTTCAAATATGATTTGGCTACTTTTCCCTTTTAGAAATCCCATAAATACTGAAATACTATATTTTAGTGGTATTTCTATTAGCATATGCACATGATCTATACACACTTCTGCTTCTATTATATTTACTCCCTTTCATTCACATAATTGTCTTAATATTGCTCCTATTGCAACTCTTCTTTCATCATAAAATGCCTTTCTTCTATATTTTGGTGCAAATACTATGTGATATTTGCATCTCCATTTTGTGTGTGATAAACTATGTAAGTCATCTGAATATTGTTTATTCATTTGTCATTCCTCCGTGTTATTTTATTTGCAGTTGGTAGCCACAAGTATATTATAACATGGAGGTTTTCATTATCACTCCACTAAAGCTTCTATACACCCCCAGCCTAGCTGGGGTTTTTTTATACAATAAAACAGTAGCAATTTTGGGCTACTGTTTTATTTATACTAATTATTAATATTAAATTGGCTATTATACAACATATAATAATAACCTTTTTTAGCTAATAAATCCCGATGAGTTCCTTGTTCTATAATTTTTCCTTTATCCATTACCAAAATCATATCAGCATTTTCAATTGTTGATAAACGGTGAGCAACAATAAATGTTGTTCGCCCTTGCATCATTGCATCTAATGCTTTTTGTATCTGCAATTCAGTTCGAGTATCAATAAAACTTGTGGCTTCATCTAAAATCAACATCGGTGGTTTAGTCAATATAATTCTTGCAATACAAATTAATTGTTTTTGACCTTCTGAAATATTTCCTCCACTCTCTTCAACCATTGTATCATAACCATCCGGAAGATTTATAATAAATTTATGTGCCCTAGCCTTTTTTGCTGCTGTTATAATTTCATCATCGGTAGCATCACTTTTTCCATAAGCAATATTTTCTTTAATACTTCCCTTAAAAATCCATGTTTCTTGTAATACCATCCCATACATTTTTCTAAGTGAATTACGATCAATTGATAACGTATTTATTCCATCTATTTCAATACTTCCTTTATTTTGATCATAAAATCTCATTAATAAATTAATTAATGTCGTTTTTCCACAACCTGTTTTTCCAACAATTGCAACTGTTTGTCCAGCATTGACCCTCAAATTAAAATTTTCAATTAACGGATTATTTTTATCATAGCTAAAATATATATTTTTCAAAACAACTTCTCCAGAAATATTATTAATTTCTGTTATTTCATTTTGAAAACTTTCTTCTTTTTCATCTAAAAATTCAAAAACTCTTTGACTAGCTGCTAATGATGTTTGCATTTCTGACATAACCGAAGAAATTTCATTAAATGGTTTTGTATATTGATTTGCATACGTTAAAAAACTTGAGAGCATTCCTACTGAAAAATGTCCATTTATAACACTTATTGCCCCAAATACTCCAACTACACCATAAACCAAATTATTAACTACTCTTGTTGTAGGATTGATCAACGCACCATAAAATTGTGATTTAATCCCACTAACATGCATTTTTTGATTTATTTTAAAAAAATTATCTTCATTAATATTTTCATAATTATAAGCTTTAATAAGCTTTTGATTTACAATCATCTCTTCGATATAAGCATTCATTTCACTTCGAATATCTAATTGTTCTTTAAAATAAATATGCGTTCTTTTTACAATTACTGATGCTACTACTAATGATAATGGTGTTAAAACAATTACTACTATTGCAATCGATAAATTAATCAAACACATAATTACAATTGTCCCAATTATTGTTGTAATTCCTGTAAACAAACTTGTAAAACTTTGTAATAATCCAGTTCCAATTAAATCAATGTCATTAATTACTCGATTAATAATATCTCCTCGTGATTGTTTATCTAAATACTTTAATGGCAACAAATGAATTTTTTCAAAAATGCTATTGCGTAAAGTATTGATAATATTATAGGTAATTTTATTAGTTAACTGTCCTAAAAGCCATTGTACAAGTGCTGTCAAAACAATTACCACTGTAATAACAAATAATTTTGTAAACAATGCATTCATATTCACTTTATCAATACCAATTAATAAATCAACTGCTTGCCCAAATAAAACTGGTGTCAACAAAGTCAGCAAAACACTAATTATAGATAAAATAAAAATAAACAATAATATTAAGCGATACGGTTTACAATATCTAATTAATCTTTTAATTACTTTACTGTCCACACTTATCACCTCCATTTGCACGTTGAGAAATATAAATTTCTTGATAAATTTGACAATTTTTCATCAACATTTCATGACTATCAAAACCAACTAATTTACCATGATATAAAACCATAATTTTATCCATACTTTCAAGTGAAGCAATTCGTTGAGAAACTATAATTTTTGTCATATCTAATTTATTTAATTCTTGGCGTAATCTATAATCAGTTGCATAGTCTAATGCACTTGAACTATCATCTAAAATTAATATTTTAGGTTGTTTAACTAAAGCTCGAGCAATTGTTAGCCTTTGGCGCTGTCCCCCTGATAGATTCTTTCCTCCTTGTTCAATAAAAGTATCCAACCCTTTTTTATTTTCAATTAATTCTTTTGCTTGAGCCATCTTTAAAGCTTGTATCAAGAAACTATCTTCAGCATTTTTATTGGAAAATTGTAAATTCTCACGAATTGTTCCAGAAATTAAACTTATTGATTGCGGAACATATCCAATAAAACTTCTTAATATATGTAAATCATAATCTTTAATTGACTTTCCATTTATTAAAATTTCTCCACTACTCACATCATAAAAACGCTCAATTAAATTCACCAAAGTACTTTTGCCAGCTCCAGTTCCTCCAATAATCCCAATACTTTGACCTTGTTCAATTGTAAAACTTATATCATCTAACACATTTCTTTTATCATATGCAAAACTTACATTTTTAAAACTAATAACCTCTTTATTATCTAACCATTTATCAAAGGTTGCTTCATTTTTAACTTCTGGCTGGGTTTCTAACACTTCTATAATTCTAGAATAGCTAGCACCTGCCTTATTATAGATTGATATTACATTTGCAAAAACAATCAATGCTAATAAGATTGAATTCATATAATTAATTAAAGCGATTATTTCTCCTTGAGATAAATCTCCTATATTTACTTTAATACCACCAAAATATATGATTAATACAATCGCTAAATTTACAATTAAATATGTAAATGGATTAAGTAATGCTTGAATTTTACCAACTTTTATTTGAATTTCTTTTTGATTACTAGTTTCTCCAGTAAATCTATTTACTTCTTTTTTTTGTGAAGCAAAAGCCCTAATAACTCTAATCCCATTTAAATTTTCACGAACAATTAAACTAATTTGATCCAATTTATGTTGTATATTATTAAAATAAGGTATTGATATTAAAGTAATTACAAACATTATTACTGCTAATATTATTGCTCCAACAATAAAAATTGAAGCTAAGGAACCACTAATAAAAAATGCTAATACTAATGAACCGATCATGATAAAAGGAGCTCTAGATGTTAATCTAATTGTCATTGCAATTGCTAGTTGGATTTGTACAACATCATTTATTAATCTAGTTACCAAAGTTGGTGTTCCTAATTTATCTAAATTAGAGTGATCGTATTTATTTATCTGATGATACATATCTTTTCTAAGTTCAGTCCCAACGCTTTGTGAAGTTAAGGAAGCATAATATTGACAAACCAAAGCAAATAGATATCCAATAATTGCTAAAACAACTAATACTGCCCCTCTCATTAAAATATAACTTTTATCATTATTTTTTATTCCAATATCAATTATATCTGCCATTACTAAAGGTACCATTAATTCTAAAAATGCTTCTGCAATTTTAAAAATAAAACCAATCATTGCTGGCAACCAATACACCTTTAAATATTTACTCAATTTCATCTAATCCCCTCCATTTATACTCATTATATCCATAAAAAAACAAAAGTGACAAAATCACTTTCATTATAAGCCCTTTAAACACATACATAAATATAGCGCCCAAATTTAACATACTCTGTTTTCTTTCTTAAACAACTGTCAACAATAGAAAAACCTGCTTGGTTTATCTCTTTTGTCATATCTTCAAAAGTTACTATTATCATTTTATCACATATTTTACGAGCAGATTCTATTATCTTACACTGCTCATCATATGTAATTGGTGTATATAAATTATATGGGATATCTAAAATTGCAACATCATAATGTTTATTTAAATCATGTATGCTAGTTCGATTAATTAGGGATTCGTCATAACCAAAATATCTTAGATTTTTTCTTGCCGCCCATGATATTTCTCGGGAAATATCATACCCCTCAATATCTATACCTAACGCTAATCCTTCAAGAACTACTGTTGCCATGCCACAACAAGGATCAACAATTTTAATTTCTTTACTATCACTTACAGCTATATTTACCAATGTTCTGGCCAAACGAATGTCTAATGAGTTAGAAAACGTATGTGGTTTATAATCATGTTTTTTCCATGACGGTATTCCATGATGATAATACCCACAAAGCCAAACATTATTAAATTTAGTAATTGCAATTGTATGCCGTGGTTTTGACATATTAACACTGCCCTTAATTGCCCATGATATTTCTTTACATTTTTGCAATGTTTCTTCATATTCAACATGAGTAATTTCATTTTTTAAATAAATGATTTTAAAATCTTGATAACATTTATTTAAATTAGTAATTTGTTTAACCAATTTATAAAAGTCCTGATTAATTCCCCAAATATCAATTTTTGCTTTCATAAAAACACTTTTATTAACATCATAATCTTTATTACTTAAATAATATTTACTAATATACTCCTGTTTAAACATTGCTCTAAATTCTAAAGCACATAAATCTTTATCTTCAGGAGGATAATTAAAAACATATAAAAACTTTTTCATCAATTTCTCCTTATTTGTATCTAATTTACAATTATGTTATAGTATCATTACTTGGAGGTACAATATGCAATATCTAAAAGAAAAATTTTCTAAAGAACAATTATTTATCATTGCAACGGTTCTTTGTTTATCAACTCCATTTTATATTTGTGTACCAATTTTATTAGTAGAAACTATATATCTATTCTACACTAAAAAAATCACAAATGCTTTTAAAAATACTCCTAAATCCAAATACTTGATAATTTTTATGCTAATTAGTCTAATTATTTCCATAATCTATCAAAATTGGGTTGGTGTAGGTTGCGTTGCTTTGATATTTATGTTTGTATCATTAATGTTGTATTATCGGCAATATATTAATCAAGATGTTTTTGAATTTATTGTCGATTTATTAATTGCTTTATCTGTTTTATGGGCAATTTATGGATTATATGAACAAACTCAAATTTTAGAACGTTTGGGCTATGATCATTTTACTTTAAAAATATTTAGTCGACGCGAAAATCGATTGAATTCGGTGTTTTTTAATGCGAATTATTATGCAATGATGATTGAATTTATCATCATGATGATTGGTTATAAAATATTTGGCACTAAAGATATCAAAAAACAAATTTATTATTTTATTGTTGCTTGTATAAATTTCTTTTTGTTGTATATGACAGGTTGTCGAACTGCACTCATTGCTACTGCTTTTGCAATGCTTGTATTTTTAATTATTAACCGCAATTATAAAATATGTGCTTTAATTGCTTTAGTGGCTTTAATGCTAGGTATTTATTTTATCATTAATCCTGAACAATTTCCTCGTATTGAAAAACTGATGGATAATTTTTCAGTAAGAACAAAAATATGGCAAGCCGCAATCAAAGGAGTTCATGCCCATCCTTTATTTGGTCAAGGCCCAATGACTTATATGATGATTTTTAAACAATATGCAGGTCATAATACCCAACATGCCCATAGTGTCTATCTTGATCCTATTCTTTCTTTTGGAATATTAGGTATTTCTGTTTTAATACCATATATTACTGATAATTGTAAAAGATTGTTTTCTATCTATAAAAGAAAACTCAATTATCGTTATGTTGCTTTAGTTATTTCATGCATAGCTATTATTTTAATCCATGGTATGTTGGATTATACAATTTTTTGGATTCATACTGGTTTGTTATTTCTATTTATTGCTTCTTCTTTTGAAATGTATAATGACAATTAAAAAAGGGTTTTAAAACCAATGTCATTAAGTTAAGATGACAATATTTTTACCAGAAACAATATCAAATAAATATTGTCTTCTGGTTTTTAATTTGTGCAAGCTGAAAAAGTGTA
>JAGZCC010000088.1 GCA_018369555.1 Thomasclavelia spiroformis | reverse complement strand
CTTATAATGAGGTTACATTGTAACATCTTTTTGATAATGACCCAATTGGGACATTATCAAATTGGATATATTAAGACATTATCATTTTTGAATCAGATATAACTTTTAAATATAAATAGTACTTGACTTTTAAAAAAGTTTTAGTTAATATTATGTCAACAACGATGAAAAGAAGAGTAGTTTACATTTTCTTTGTAGAGAGTCCTTGATTGGTGAAAAAGGGTAAGCGGATGTAAATGAAGATGGTCTTGGAGTTTTATAGGCGATATTTAGTCTATGACGTGTGCGCCCGTTAAAGCGCTAGAGTATGATGGTACTCGATGAGGTTATTATTGTGAAATAATAATGAATTAAGGTGGTAACACGGGTTATAACTCGTCCTTTGTCAAGGACGAGTTTTTATTTTATAGGAGGATTTATGATTGAAATAAAAGATGTAAGTAAAATTTATGATTTAAAAAACCGTAAAGTAATTGCTGTTGATAATGTTTCGTTAACGATTAATGAAGGTGATATTTTTGGAATAATTGGATATAGTGGTGCTGGAAAATCAACACTAGTAAGAATGATTAATCAATTAGAAACACAAGATCAAGGAAAAATTTTAATTGATGGCTATGAATTAAACAATCTATCAACTAAACAACTTAGACAATTACGAACTAAAATTGGAATGATTTTTCAACATTTTAATTTATTGTGGTCACGAACAGTCAGTGAAAATATTGAATTAGCTTTACAAATTGCAGGAATCAAAGATAAACATATTCGTCAACAAAAAGTCAAAAAATTAGTTGAGTTGGTAGGATTAACTGGTCGTGAAAATGCTTATCCAAGTGAATTATCAGGTGGACAAAAACAAAGAGTAGGGATTGCAAGAGCGTTGGCTAACGATCCTAAAATTCTATTATGTGATGAAGCAACTAGTGCTTTAGATCCAGAAACGACTAAATCAATTTTAGATTTATTGTTGGAAATTAATCGCAAGTTAAAAATTACAATTGTAATGATTACTCATCAAATGGAAGTGGTTCAAAAAATTTGTAATCGTGTAGCTGTAATGTCTGAAGGTAAGGTTGTTGAAGAAGGCAGTGTGAAAAAAATATTTACTATGCCTAAGCATCCCGTAACTAAAAGTTTTATACGTGATATTAAAAATAATAATGAATTTGATTTGAATGTATTAAAAAATATTTATTTAAATGGTACTTTGCTCAAAGTTATTTTTGATGAAAATACTAGTAGAACACCAATTTTAACTAATGTAATTAGGGAATGTGATGCGCTTATTAATGTGATTGAAGCTAATTTAACTAATACAATTGATAGTTCGTTTGGAATTATGATTCTAGAAGTTATAGGTGATTATAAAAAAGTAATTGAACTATTTAATAAATATTTTGTTGAAGTGGAGGTGATATAAATGAATGTTATTTTAGAGAATATTGATATAAATGCAATGGTTAATGCGCTAGGTGAAACATTATTTATGACATTTGTTTCGTTACTTTTTGCGGTAGTTATTGGATTGATTTTAGGAATAGTTATTTATTTAACTAAAGAAGATGGTTTGTATCCTAATAAATTTATTAATAAGATTTTGAATTTGATCGTTAACGTTTTAAGAGCGGTTCCTTATATTATTTTATTAATGATTATTTTACCATTAACTACTGCTTTAATGGGTTCAATGATAGGAGCAAAAGCAGCATTACCTTCGTTGATTTTATCAAGTGCACCATTTTATGGAAGGATGGTTATGATTGCTCTAAGTGAAGTAGATAGTGGTACAATCGAAGCTAGTAAGGCAATGGGGGCAAGTAATTTTCAAATCATTACAAAAGTATTGCTTCCAGAAGCAAAACCGGCTTTAATATCTTCAGTTACTGTAATGGCAATTTCTTTGGTTGGTTATACAGCAATGGCTGGAGCTATTGGTGCAGGTGGTCTAGGAAATTTGGCATACTTGTATGGAATGGTTAGAAATAACAATTATGTAATGTATACTGCTACTATTTTGATATTGATTATTGTATTTATTATTCAAATTATAGGTGATTATTTTGTAAGAAAGTTAGATAAGAGGTAAAAAAGATGAAAAAATGGTTATTGACAATTATAAGTTTATTATTGGCGGTTACTTTAACTGCTTGTGGTAATGATAAAAGTGATGAAAGTACTTTGGTAGTAGGGGCAACAGCAAAGCCGCATGGTGATATTTTAGAAGAAGCTAAAAATATTTTAAAAGATGAATATAATATTGATTTAGAAATTAAAATTTTCGATGATTTTTTTATTTTTAATCGAGCTTTAGATAATGGTGATCTTGATGCTAATTATTTCCAACATCAACCTTTTTTTGAAGATTCTGTAGAAACTAATGGTTATGATTTAGTAAATTTAGGTGGTATTCATATTGAACCATTTGGATTTTATTCTAAACAAATCAAAAGTATTGATGAATTAAAAAAAGATGATGTAATTATTATTTCAAACTCTGCTGCTGATTATGGTCGAGTACTTGCTATCTTAGATAAAGCAGGAGTAATTGAATTAGATAAAAAAGTAAAAATTCGAAATGCAACAACTAAAGATATTGTATCAAATCCTTTAAATTTAGAATTTAAAGAAATTAAACCAGAAATCTTAACTAGTGCGTATGAAAACAACGAAGGTGCATTAGTTGCAATTAATGGAAACTTTGCAATTGATGCAGGGTTAAGTCCAACAAAAGATGCAGTTCTTTTAGAATCTGCTAGTCAAGATAATCCATATGTAAATATTGTTGCTTGTAAAAAAGGTAATGAAAATGATAAAAAAATTAAAGCTTTAATAGAAGTATTAAAATCTGATCAAATTAAAGAATTTATCACTTCAACATATAGTGATGGATCAGTAATTTCAGTGAACTAAAAAATGGAGGGAATATAAATGAAACGTAAATTTTTTTTCTTTGACATTGATGGAACCTTAGCAGTAGGAGTACCTGGAAAACAATATATTCCTGATTCGACAAAATTGGCATTAAAAAAATTAAAAGAAGCTGGTCACTTTTTAGCAATCGCTACCGGTAGAAGTTATGCTATGGCAGTTGATCATATGAAAAAATTAGGCTTTGAAAATATGGTAAGTGATGGGGGAAATGGGATAACAATTAATGGGCAATTATTAGAAATTAAGCCATTAGATTACGATAAATGCCTTAAACTAATTGATGAATGTAAAGAAAAAGACTTTATTTGGGCTATTTCACCAGATAATGAAATTAGAAGATTAGCACCGGATAATCGTTTTTATGACTTTACTCATGATATATATATGGATACAGTTGTAAAGCCTGGTTTAGATCCTCGTGATTTTGATGAAATATATAAAGTTTATATTGCTTGTTTCAGTCCAGAAGAACAAAAGCTAGAAACGTTAAAAGAATTACCATGGTGTCGTTTTCATAAAGAGTATTTATTCGTAGAACCTGGGGATAAATCAGTAGGGATAAGAAAAATTGTTGATTATTTTAATGGCGATTATCAAGATGTTGTTGTTTTTGGTGATGAAAAAAATGATTTAAGCATGTTTAATGATGAATGGACAAGTATTGCAATGGGTAATGCAATTGATGAATTAAAACAAAAAGCTACATATATAACAGATTCATGCGATAATGATGGTATATATAATGCTTGTAAACATTTTGGATGGATTGAGTAATAAAAATGTCTGAAAAGTTATTAAAACTTATCAGACATTTTTTATAATTTTTGCAGGCACACCAGCTACAACAGTATTTGCAGGAACATCTTTTGTTACAACTGCTCCAGCTGCAACTATTGCATTATCACCAATACTTACTCCTAGAAGAATTGTTGCATTAGAACCAATCCAAACTTTCTTTCCAATATGAATTGGAGCAGGGATGTTATCTGTTCTTTGTTCGGGATATATCCCATGGTTAATAGTAGCTAAAACAACATGAGAGCCAATTAAAACATCATCATCTATATAAATTCCTCCATGATCTTGAAAATGACAACAACAATTAATAAAAACGTTCTTTCCAACATAAATATTTTTACCACATTCAGTATAAAATGGTGGAAATATAGTAAAAGTATCATCAACTGGTTTATCAATTATTTCAAAAAATAGTTGACGTCTCATATTTGAATCATGATATGAATTATTTAATTGTGCTGTTTTTAACATCGCTTCTTCTGCAAGTGAATGCATCAATTCATGATATTTTGATCCGCTTTTAACAATTTTACCTAGTCTTAATTCTTCTAAAAAAGATTTCATTTCCATAAATAAAGTTCTCCTTTTATTATTTATTTAAAAGATTTTATGAATATCAAATATGTATTAAAAATATATTTCTATGTTTAAAAGATATAAATTAAAATATAACTATTCTTATCGTTTAGTATCTTAAAACCAAAAACTTATATAAATACTTACCATAAAACATTTAAAGGAAAATATTTAATATAGAACTTATTATTTTAAGTATGTTTTTAGGAAGTTTTCAATTTTATCAAAAGGAATAATATCCATTCTATCATACAAATCAGTATGAACAGCATCTGGAATAAGTAATAATTCTTTATTATTTCCTTCTAATTTTTTAAATGCGTCTTCACTAAAATAACATGAATGAGCTTTTTTTCCATGAATCAATAAAACGGCATTTTTAATCTCATTAGCAAATGTTAATTGTGGTGTATTGATAAACGATAGGGCTGAAGTTACATTCCATCCATCATTAGAATTCAAACTTCTTTTATGATAACCACGGGCAGTTTTGTAATAATCATAATAATCTTTTACATAAAATGAAGCATCATCAGGTAAAGGATCAACAACGCCACTAGCTAATTTATATTTATCAGTTTTATAGTCTTCAATACGTTGATGATTTAATGTTTCTTTTAACTTATATCGTTGTTCTTTATCTAGTGCATCAAAATATCCAAAAGCATTGACTCTGCTCATATCATACATTGTTGAGGTAATTGTAGCTTTTATTCTTGTATCTATAGAAGCAGTATTTAAAGCAATTCCACCCCAGCCACAAATACCGATTATTCCAATTTTTTCACTATCAACACTATCTTGAACACTTAAAAAATCTATTGCTGCTTGAAAATCTTCAGTATTAATATCTGGCGATGCAACATTACGTGGATAACCACCACTTTCTCCAGTAAACGATGGATCAAAAGCAATGGTAATAAATCCTCTTTGTGCAAGTGTTTGAGCATATAAGCCACTAGACTGTTCTTTTACGGCTCCAAATGGTCCACATACTGCAATAGCAGGTAATTTACCAGCTACTTTTTTTGGTTCATATAAGTCTGCTGCTAAAGTTATTCCAAAGCGATTATGGAAAGTAACTTTTCGATGATTTACTTGATCATTTTCTAAAAACACTTTATCCCATTCATTAATTAAGTTTAATTTTTCTTCCACATAAATTCCTCCTCTTTTAATATATATTTATATTATTATTGTAGTACTTAAAGTTTGCTTTAAGTCAATAATAAATATTTTTTATTTATCTAAATAATATATCTAAAATAAACAAACTTTATTAAAAAAGCATTTATTATTTAGGTATATAGCTTTTTAAGCTATTATTCACTCTAATATCACAAAATCACAAGATATTCACAATGTGAATATCTTTATTAAATAACTGTACAAATATTGAATTAAGTACTAAACTTATTTATATGTTAAATAGAGGAGAAAAAGATGAAAGTAGCAGTATATAATTATCGTGAATTTGATGAAGGGAATTATTTTGAAAAATTTAGTAAAAAATATAATCTAGAAATTGTAAAATGTTACGAAAAACCAAGTTTAGAAAATATAAATCTAGCTAAAGACTGTTATGGAGTCAGTGTAATTACTACACCAATTACTAGAGATATTATTAAAGCTTGGGCCGATTTAGGAATCAAACATATTTCTACGCGGACAATTGGATATGACCATATAGATATTGATGCAGCCATTGAATATGGTATTGAAGTAAGTAATGTTACTTATTCAACGGCTAGTGTTGCTAATTATACAATAATGATCATGTTAATGGCTCTTAGAAAAATGAAAATGATTTTAAAGCGGGCAGAGGGATTTGATTTTTCATTGCAAGATAGTATTGGTTTAGAATTGGAAAATATGACTGTTGGAGTAATTGGAACTGGGGCTATTGGTAGAAATGTGATAAGAAATTTAAGTGGTTTTAATTGTAAAATTTTAGCATATGATCCGTTTATAAATGAAGAAGTTAAAAAATATGCAACATATGTATCGTTAAATGAAGTTTTAAGTCAAAGTGATATTTTAACGTTTCATATTCCCGCAACTAAAGATACATATCATTTAGTAAAAAAAGAAACAATTAAATTAATGAAAGATAATGTTATTATTATTAATACTGCAAGGGGAAGTATTATAGATACGGTTGCTTTAATTGAAGGACTTGAAAATGGTAAAATAAGCGCATGTGCATTAGATGTGATTGAAAATGAATTAGGTTTATATTATAACGATTACAAATATGAAAATATCAAAAATCATTATTTATCAATTTTAAGAGATATGCCGAATGTTTTGTTAACACCACATATGGCTTTTTATACTAAACAGGCAGTAAGTGATATGGTTGAACATTCTTTATTAAGTATTATTGCTTCTAATAAAAAAAAGGAAAATAGATTTAGAATTTGTTAAAAATATTTATCATCTGGTAGCGTTTTCACTATTAAATATGTTAAAATAAGTGTATTACAGCTAATGATAAGATTTAATCTAAGTTAAATGGTAAATATACTAAAAGAGTCATTAGTTTATAACAGTGGTTTTTTTATTTAAGGAGCTAACTATATAAAATTCAAGTGTTTTTTATGAAAAAGTTTGAAAATATGAAAATAGTGAATTTACAAGTTAACTGTTAAAGTTCTTTGAAA
>JAGZCC010000087.1 GCA_018369555.1 Thomasclavelia spiroformis | reverse complement strand
ATACGAAAAAAATAAAAAATTATATAGCGAATCAATTAAAAGAAGATCAGGAAAGAGAACAGCTGACACTGGATTTGGAAGACCCGTTTAAAAAAGGAAAAGGGAGAAACTAAATAAATATAGAGTGCACGCGGTAGCCGTAGGCATAAGGAGTGTCTTGAGAAATGTGCTCTGAGAGCAGGGCTATGCCCGCAAATGTAAAACCACCGGCTAAGCCGGTGGATATTTATTCGTCTAAAATAAATCTTCATATATTTTTGAAATGACTTTAGAAAGATTTTGAAAAGTTGGTTCTTTTTTGATTTCTTCTAATGTTGTGTTATTTGAGATTAAAAATGATAAGTAAAACCATAATTTAAAGGCGTTAGGATTATTTTTTTGTATTGAAACAAGAAAAACAATATCTACATATTCATCATCCCATAAAATGGGTTTTGGTAATATAGCAACAGAAATAAAAGATGTTTCACTTGAAAAAATTTCAGGATGTGGTATTGCTAAATAATTACCAAAATAAGTGGAAGTAACATTTTCGTGATTCATAATTGAATGATATAGTTTTTCATCTGCTAAGCCTTGCTTATAAGCCATTTCATAAAGACATTTTATAACGGCGTTTTTAGATGGAGCATCTCCATAATAGAACAAATCTTCACTAAAACAATCTAAAATATCTTTTGGACCATTGAACCCCTCTAGAAGTAATTCAATTTTCTTGATATCAGTGTCATTTAAAAAATAAGAAATTTTTTGTATTTTATTATTATTAATGAATATATCATTTTCAGTTGTACATATTACATTATAATTATCCACATTAGTAGTTGATAACGAATTTTTAGGAATAATTTTAACTTCTTTTATTGATGGGAAATTTCTCAAAATATTATTTTGAAGCAAAATAGTTTCACTTCTTCTTAAAGAACTAATGATTAACATTCTTTTCTTTTTTTGTAGAGAATTTTCATCTATATAATTTACAAAATGTAAAGCAACATATGTAATTTCATCATCTAAAATTTTTTTATCACTTGGTATAATTGTATTGGTGAAAGTAGAAGCTAGGTCATATGCAAGTGTGTATTTTTGCTTAATATTGAATGTCATAATATTTCTTAACTGCATATTAGTATTTATACGAGTTAAAAGAGGTAAAATATGTAAACCTAATGATATTCGTAGATTGAGATTAGAGGTAAAATCTAAACCAAATATTTCTTTGATTTTATATAAGCCTAAAAAAACTAAATTATTAATTTCATCAGTAATAAATTCCTGTTTATCAAATTCTCTTTTACCATATAAATTTAAGGCTAGAAAAAAGATTTCATCATCATTAAACTCAAAATTATATATATCTGCACATTTTTCTAATATATTTTTTGAAATGTCGATGACATGTGCATACACTGGCGATATATTTAGTGAATCCATATGAATAAGATGACCTGACTTAATACGATTAACAGTAGTAACAATATGCAAGATAAGGTTTTGAAGGGCAATATCAGAAATTATATAATGTGAGTGAGTGAGAATTTTAATAACAATATTATTTATATCATTAATATGTTCATGTGAATTAAAAGTATGTGTAATCTCATCACAAACCAAATTTTTAATTTTTAATTTTTCTTGAATAATATAATTACGAATATCATTTTCTTTGCCAATAATTTTAATACCATAATAGGGTTTAGATATAAGAGTTAAATGATATGAAGATAATATGTTTTTAGCTAATTTAATGTCATTAGATATTTGGGAACGGCTTATATACATTTCATCTGCTAAATCTGCACTTTTTAAATAATCATTTGAATCTAACAACCTAGAAATCATATAGGAAATACGAGAAGATTGGTCTTCAAAAAATTGATTAAGGTTATAATCTTGTATGATTGAATTCATAAATATATTAGCAGTTTCTTGATTAGTGATAGATATACAAATACAATTTTTGTTATTTTCGATATATAAACCATGTTCTTTAATGGTTTCCTTTATTTCAGCAATATCAGTTTGTATAGAGCGAATGCTTAAATGAAACTGATCTGTAAAGACTTGTAGAGAAACAGGTGCATCTAAGTTTGAAAATAAATTTAGTAATATTTCATTTTGACGTTTGGTGAGCATAAAAAATACCTCCTAATCTAATAATATTATAAGTATATTTATTATATCATAAACCTTAATTGAGAAAAGATTTTACAATTTGATTTTTATTGCACTGTTTTTCATAAAAATTTTGAAAAAAAATACAACCAAATTGTTTCATTAATTTTAGGAAAAAGTATGTAAATATCTAAAAACTGATTTGTGATAAAATCACATTGTAAGGAAAGTAAGGATTATAAGAATAAAATAATATAGAGGGAGGGTAAAAAAGTGTAATAATCATTATGTATTCTTACTTATTTTGAAATAGAGATGGAGGTGATAGAGCATGATAAATATTTTAGTAGTAACTCATGGAAATTTTGGTAACGAATTAATTAAAAGTGCAGAAATGATTGCTGGAAAGCAAGAGAATATTGAGTCGCTAGGCTTATTTGTAGAAGATGATTTTGATATGTTTAAAAGTAAAGTGAAAAATAAAATTAAAGAATTGGAAAATGAAGAAGGTGTGTTAGTGCTCGTCGATATGTTTGGGGGGACTCCTTCTAACGCATCATTTGCAAATTTAAATAATTTAGATTTTGAATGTGTAACAGGTTTGAATTTGCCGATGATGTTGGAAGTATTAATTAATAGAAATATAAAAACACTTAAAGAACTCGTGAATATAGCAGTTGATGTTAAAAAAAATAGTATATTTAATTTAAGGGACATAGCTTTAGAAAAATGATGGAAAGGGGAAACTAAAATGGAAATAGGATTAATTAGGGTAGATAGTAGACTTATTCATGGACAAGTTATTACAAAATGGTTAAATTATTCCAAAGCAAATGTAATTGTTGTTGTTGATGATGAACTCTCAAAAGATAGTTTTATGTCAGAAATATACACGGCCTCTGCTCCAAATGGAATTGTTGTAGAAATTTTAAGCATTGATGATTTTATGAAAAATACTGTCACTCATAAATATAGTAATAAAAGACTTTTAATTTTATTAAAAAATATTGAAACAGTTTATGAACTTTACTTAAGACAATTTAAAATGAAACATATTCAACTGGGAGGATTACCAAGCGGTGTAGGAAAAAAAGCAATATACAAAGCTATTTATCTTAATGAAGAGGAAATTAATAAATTAAGAGATATTGCCAATTCTGGTGTGTATATTGATATGCAGGTTATACCAGAAGATACAAAATCTGATTTAATGAAAATGATAAAATAAGGGGGATAAAAAATGGAATTATCATTAGCGATTTGTGCTGGATTATGGTATTGGATTGCCAGAACACAAGTGGGATATACATTACATGCAATTTTATGTCAGCCATTAGTAATGGCGCTACCGTTTGGATTGATTTATGGGAATTTATCACAAGCAATGATTATTGCCGCAAGTATTCAAATGGTATATTTAGGATTAGTAGGAAATGGAGGAAATTTACCGGCTGATGAATGTTTGGCTGGGTGTGTAGCAATTCCAATTGCTTTAGTTAGTCAAATGGATCCTGGACAAGCAGTTGTTTTAGCGATGCCCTTTGGATTAATTGGAGTTTTACAAGATCAACTTAGAAGAATTATCAATGCTATTTTTCTTCATAGAGCAGATAAAATGGCAGAGGTTGGAAACATAAAAGAGATTGAACGTTGTGCAATTGTGTATCCAATAATTTTAGGATTCTTTTTAAGATTCCCAATTGTATTTGCGATTACATATGCAGGTGCTGATACAGTGCAAAATATTTTAGCTTCTATGCCTGAATGGATTACGCATGGATTAAGTGTTGCAGGAGGTGTTTTACCAGCGATGGGATTTGCAATGACAATTTATATTATTGGAAAAAAACAATATTTACCATTTTTCATTATTGCATTTTTCATGGTTCAATATTTAAAAATTAATGTAATGGCTGCTGCTATTTTTGGAACTTGTATTGCATTGTTAATTGTTTTATTGAAAAGAGAAAAAAATACGGAGGGAGCTATTTAATATGGATGAAGTAGAAAAAAACAAAACTGTTGAGAAAGATATGAAAAAATTAGTTAATAAATCATGGTTTAGATATTGGCTTTCAGCTGAGATGTCAAATTCATACGAAAGACTACAATCATTATCGTTTTGTTATAGTATCATTCCTGTTTTAAAAAAATTATATCCAAATAAAGAAGAATTTGGAGAGGCGATTAAGAGACATTTAAACTTTTTTAATACTGAACCAACTTGGGGCTCACCAATTTTAGGAATTGCAATTGCTATGGAAGAAGAAAAAGCAAAAACTAAGCAAATACCAGGAGAGGCAATTACATCGTTAAAAACAGGATTGATGGGTCCATTAGCAGGAATTGGTGACACAATCGATTGGGGCACATTAAAAACAATCATTTATGGTATTGCTGTTACTTTCGCATCATCAGGTAATATATTAGGGGCATTTATTCCTTTGGCATTTACATGTTTAACTTTTATTATTGGTAGGTATCTAACGAATTTCGGTTATACTGTTGGAAAGGATTCAGTAAAATCTATATTACAACAGGGATGGATTAAGGAACTTATTTTTGGAACAAGTATTTTGGGATTATTCATGATGGGGGCATTAACAAGTAATTTTGTTGAAATAATAACACCATTATCTTTTGAAATAGCAAAAGGGCAAACGCTAGCTATTCAAGAAATTTTAGATAGTATTGTACCAGGTTTACTACCTTTGTGTGCGGTGTTTGGTATTTATTATTTCTTAAAAAAAGGAAAAGTTAATTATGGAGTTTTAGCTATTGGAATTGTAGTTATTTGTTTAGTGGCTTCATTTTTGGGAGTTTTATAGGATGAAAAATGTAGTGATAGTAGGGGCAGGTAAGGAAGGAAAAGGAACATTTGGTGATATATTTTATGAAAATAAATGGAATATAACTTTTATTGATAAAGATGAAAACGTTATTAATTCATTAAACGAGAAGAATAGTTATATAGTTGAAGCCCTATATGAAAATTATAACGAAAAACATATTATTGATCATTATCATGCATATCTTATTGATGATTACAATAATAGTTATGAATCTATTCTTAATGCTGATGTTATCGTTTTGGCATTATATCCTGAAGATATAAAAGAAGCTTTAAGTAAATTGAAGTTTTCTTTGCAAAAGAGAATAAAAAGTAATTATGAACAAAAATTAACAATTTTATGTGGAACAAATAAAAATCACATGATATCAAAATTAGAAAATTTCTTATTAGATGATTTAAAAATCGAAAAGAAATGGTACTGTTCAAATGTTGCGCTACGGGACATGATTATTAGAAGAAGTTCTAATTCTGATGCAAAAGATGCTGTTCAATTAACTACGAAGATAGTACAAACGTTATTAATACAAAGTCCTGTCTATTTTGATATTTCTAAATTTAAATGGTTTGAATTAAATAATAATTTGGAAATGATGAAAGATATTAAATTATTTACCTATAATTCACCACATGCAGCATGTGCGTATGTTGGTTATAAGTACGGATATCAAACTATTGAAGAAGCGAGTAAAAATAAAGACATTAAAACAATTATGGAAGCTTGTGTTTTAGAAGCAAAAAAAGGTATTTTATCCTCGTTTGAAATTACAGCAGAAGAATTAGATGATTTTGTTGATGCACCGAAACCAAATGGAGAAGAAAAGGAGTATATTACAAGAGTTGCATTGGATCCAATTAGAAAACTATCCAGAAATGATAGATTAACAGGAATAGCGATGATTTGTATGGAAAATAATATTGAATGTCCAAATTTGATTAAAGCAATTGCGTATGGCATGAGTTACGATTGTAAAGAAGACATATCAGCAAAAAAGATTCAAAATCTTATTCTTGAAAAGGGAATTAAAAAGGCAATTAGCGATGTGATTGGTGTTGATGAAATGCATCCAATTATAAAGAAGATACAAAATGAATATTTAAAAATAAGATAAAATAAATAAAAGTCTATTTATCAAAATTTAAAACTTTGAAATTAGACTTTTTTATTTAATAAGCATATGGAAGAGTCAGGCGTTTATTAAAAACAAAATTAGATTACAGTAAAAAATCTATGAAGTATATTTAAAATATGCCTCAGATGTAAATATCCATGTTTATTCAATTGATGGGGTTTTTATTGATGCAACGTGCTATCTTAAGACTGTCAATAAATTTCCAAAGGAATTTGCAAAAATGATTATTCAGGATATTTATAAAACAACGGGAATAACAGCTACAGCAGGAATAGGTACAAACTTATATCTTGCGAAAGTGGCAATATGCTTATCATAAACGAGAAAAATACATAAGTACAAGGCCTGTACAGAAGAATCATATCATACTATGCCAGATGGAATACTAATAGGTTGTGACTTAGATAAAAACGGAAATGTTAGGATAATGCATATGGATAACGAAATCATGTAGCAAGGGGAAAATAAATAATGATAACAAAAAAATTAAAAGCAATCTTGTCCTTGCGTGGTCTTGCATTTGCAGATTATGCACGTAAGTTAGGAATAACATGATAATCCTTAAATAAAAAAAGAAAAAATAACACTTATAAAATAAGTGATATTATCGAATTTGCGGAATTGACGAATGCAAAATTAGTGCTTATCGATGAAGAAACAAACGAAATTTTGATAAAGTTTAACAAAGAAAATCTAAATGAAGAGGAAAAATAAAAAAGAACTTATAAGTTCTTTTTTATCAATAAATTTCGGTAATTCTATAACAATACATCTTATGTTGTTATTATTTTCGCAGTTCTATACTAAAGACATAATTTCAATACACTAATATGTTGTTATTGGATATCTTTATTATAGTACATTAATATAGAAATGTAAATTTCAAAAAAAACAGTATGGCTAATGATTAAAGAGTTATTGATATTAATAAAATTTATGCGATAATATTAAACGGTGATTATTGTGAGAGACAGAGAAATTATAGCAAGAAACTTAATTAATATTATAGACGTGAAAAACTGTCAGTATTTTAG
>JAGZCC010000086.1 GCA_018369555.1 Thomasclavelia spiroformis | reverse complement strand
TCATCACGATAAGCAGCACTATAAACATGATTTTCTTTTTTCATTTCCTCATATCCTAATTTTGCTTCAAATAAACCACTTGCTGTTGTTCCATCTAAATATTTTCCAATTAAAGGATAAACACTAAACATTGAAAAACATTTTTGAGCTAACAAAATTTTACATCCTGTTTTTTCTTTTACATAATGAAGAACTTTTAGATTTTTTTTTAAAAGTTCTTCATCAATTAAATAATACGGCGTTTTCATTAGTCCACCAATACTGGATTACGATCTTCAATCCATGGTAATCCCCATTTATTTAAAGCATCCATGAATGGATCTGGATCAAATTCTTCAACATTATAAACACCCGGGTTTTTCCATTTACCTTGTAACAATAACATAGCTCCAATCATCGCTGGTACACCTGTTGTATAACTAACTGCTTGTGAACCAACTTCTTTATAACATTCTTGATGATCACAAACGTTATATAAATAATATTTTTTATATTCACCGTCTTTTTTACCTTGGAAAATACATCCAATGTTCGTTTTACCGACAGTACGTGGTCCTAAACTAGCTGGATCTGGTAAAACTGCTTTTAAAAATTGTAATGGAATTATTTGTTTTCCTTCAAATTCAATTGGTTCAATTGATGTCATTCCAACGTTTTCTAAACATTTTAAGTGTGTTAAATAACTTTGACCAAATGTCATAAAGAAACGAATTCTTTTAATTCCTGGAATATTAAGACCAAGTGATTCTAATTCTTCATGATGTAATAAATACATATCTTTTTTACCAACTTGAGCAAAATCATATTCGCGTTTAATTTCCATTGGTTTTGTTTCAACCCAATGACCATCTTCAAAGTAACTTCCATTAGCTGAAACTTCACGAATGTTAATTTCTGGGTTAAAGTTTGTAGCAAATGGATAACCATGGTCGCCACCATTACAATCTAAAATATCAATATAATTAATTTCATCAAATTCATGTTTTAAAGCATAAGCACTAAATACACCAGTAACACCTGGATCAAATCCACAACCTAAAATCGCAGTTAATCCAGCTTGTTCAAATTTTTCACGATATGCCCATTGCCAGCTATATTCAAATTTGGCAGTATCTTCTGGTTCATAGTTTGCTGTATCGATATAATGACATCCAGCAATTAAACAAGCATCCATAATTTTTAAATCTTGATATGGTAATGCTAGATTTAAAACTACTTCTGGTTTAAAGTCTTGCATTAATGCTACTAATTCATCAACGTTATTAGCATCAACCTTAGCTGTATGAATAATTGTTTTTGTTTTATCTTGTAATTCTTCTTTTAATTTATCGCATTTACTTTTTGTTCTTGAAGCAATCATAATTTCTTCAAATACTTCGCTATTTTGACAACATTTGTGAATTGCAACTGAGGCAACTCCACCACAACCAATAATTAATGTTCTTTTCATTTATTTCTCTCCTTTATTCATTGCTAATAATAATTCTCTTAATACTTTACAAGCTATCGCTGTTGAAGCGCCACTTGAATCATAAATTGGTGATAGTTCATTAATATCCATCGCTACTACATTTAATGAACTTACTTTAATGATTGCATCTAATAACTCATGAAAATTAACACCACCTGCTTCTGGTGTTCCAGTTCCTGGAAAAACACTAGGATCTAATACATCAAGATCAATTGTAAAATAGACTGGATACCCTTGACTTTCTTTAATTGCTAGTTCTAAATTATTAAAATTAAATTTATTTAAAAATGTATGTTCTTTAGCCCAATAAAACTCAGTTCGTTCACCGCTACGAATACCAAATTGATAAATTCTATGATCACCAACTAAATCATAAGCTCTTCTAATTACTGAAGCATGAGATAATTTTTCTCCAAGATATTCATCACGTAAATCAGTATGGGCATCAAAGTGAATAATTCGTAAATCTGGATATTTTTCGTATGCAGCTTCAATAGCCCCTAAACTAACTAAGTGTTCACCACCGATCATACATGGTAATTTATTGGCATCGATAATTTTTTTAGTTGTCTCTTTAATCATATCTAAGGCTTTACGAGGATTTCCAAATGGCAATTCTAAATCACCACCATCGAAAACACTAATATCTTCTAAATCTTTATCTTGATAAGGACTATAGGTTTCGATACCAAAAGATTCCTTACGGATCGCACTTGAAGCAAATCTGGTTCCTGGGCGATAGGATGTAGTACTATCCATTGGAGCCCCAAAAATTACACAACTTGCTTCTTCAAAAGAAGCGTCTAAACCAATAAAAGTTTCAATATTTTTATTCCACATCTCTAAGTAACTCCTCAACATAATTTGGCAAAGCAAATGCTCCTACATGTATTCCGGTATTATAATATCTAGTTTGCATTCCTCGAGCATTCCATTTTGTCTTTTGAAAATCCTTGATTGGATGATATTTTTTGGAAGCAAAACCAAATAACCAATGTCCTGAAGGATAAGTTGGAATATGCGCTTGATATACTCTAGAAATTGGGAAACTTTCAACAATTCGTTTATGAGCACGTTGCATTGCAACAGCATCATCTTGATAAAATGGACTTTCATGCTGATTTACCATAATTCCCGTTTCATTTAATGCTTTAAAGCAGTTCCCATAAAATTCTTTTGTAAAAAGTCCTTCACCTGGTCCAAATGGATCTGTTGAATCAACAATAATTAAATCATATTCATTTTCTTTAGTACGAACAAATTTTAAGCCATCTTGATAATATATATTTAATCGCGGATCATCAAAACAACATGCTGTAGTTGGTAAATATTTTTTACTGACCTCAACAACTAATTCATCAATTTCTACCATATCAATTGTTTCAATTGTTTCATAACGGCATAATTCACGAATCACACCACCATCACCGGCACCTATAACTAAAACTTTTTTTACATTAGGATGTACTGCCATAGGAACATGAACAATCATTTCATGATAAATGAATTCATCTTTTTCTGTTAACATCATATAACCATCTAATGCTAAAAAACGTCCAAATTCTTTAGAATCAAATATATCAATCCTTTGAAATTCACTATGACCACTAAACAACTGACGATCAACTTTGATTGAAAACTTAACACCTTTAGTATGTCTTTCACTAAACCACAATTCCATTATTTCACCTCTTCCTTTAAAACGTTAAGATTATTTATTTCCATATCCTCCGGTCCGGTCATAAAACAACCTTTATCTTTAGCATATAGAATATAATTCAAAATTTCTTTAGTTATTTTTTCTCCTGGTGCTAAAATTGGAATTCCTGGCGGATAACACATTACAAATTCACTACAAACTCGATTACCACCTTGCATTAATGGCAATGATTCTTTTTCACCATAAAAGGCATCTTGTGGTGAAATAACTACCTCGGGATTAATATATTCATGATCAAGCATACCACTACGATCTTTTTTAAATCTTCTGCGAATTTCTGAAAGCGCTCCAACTAAACGCTCAATATTTGCCTCACTATCTCCAACTGAAAGATAAGCTAATACATTTCCAATATCACCAAATTCAATTTGGATCCCATATTCATCACGTAATATGTCATATACTTCAATTCCCGCTAATCCAACATCTAAAGTAAAAATAGACAGTTTAGTAACATCAAAGTCATAAACACTATCTCCATTGATTAATTCTTTACAATAAGCATAATAATCACCAATTTGATTTATTTCTTTACGTGCATATTTAGCAAGGTATCTAACTTTTTCAAAAATTTCTTTTCCATTCAATGCTAAATTTTTTCGCGACATATCTAAACTCGCCATTAATAAATATGACCCACTCGTTGTCTGCGTTAAATTAATAATCTGGCGTACATAATCAGGATTTATATTTGGTCCTAAAAGCAAAAAAGAACTTTGAGTCAAACTACCACCTGATTTATGCATACTAACACTTGCCATATCAGCTCCTGCTTCCATTGCTGACATTGGTAAATCATCACTAAAATAAAAATGAGTCCCGTGAGCTTCATCAACTAACACTAACATGTTATGTTCATGAGCTAATCTAACAATTTCCTTTAAATTTGAACAAATCCCATAATAAGTTGGATTATTAACTAAAATTGCTTTAGCATCAGGATTACCAATAATTGCTTGTTTTACTTGATTAATTGACATACCTAATGAAATCCCTAAACGTTTATCAACTTCAGGATTTACATAAATAGGAATCGCACCAGTTAGAATCATTGCATTAATTGCACTACGATGAACATTTCGTGGCATAATAATTTTTTCTCCGGCTTTAACACTAGCCATGATCATACTTTGGACCGATGATGTCGTTCCTCCAACCATAAAGAATGCATGAGCCGCATTAAAGGCATCAGCTACTAATTGCTCAGCTTCTTTAATTACTGAAACTGGATGACATAGATTATCTAATGGTTTCATTGAATTAACATCAACACTCATGCATTTTTCACCTAAAAAATTTGTTAATTCAGGATTTCCTTTACCATGTTTATGCCCAGGAACATCAAAAGGTACTAAACGATCTCGTTTCATTTGCTGTAATGCCTCATAGATGGGCATTCTACTTTGATCTAATTTCATTGTAGCCTCCTAAAAAATATTACTTCCACTATAAATTTCAATCATTTCTTGACGTAAGTTATTAGTTATCTCCAACCTCACTTTTGGAGGTAATTCATATATATCTGTTTTAAATAAATAATTTTGTAAGTCAATTTCTTTAATCAACATCTTTGTATGAAATAAATTGGCTTGATACATGTTAATATCAGTTGCGTCATACTTATTTAATATTTTTGGATCAATAAATTGTTGTATTGAACTCATTGGATTATCCATAAATAATTTTTTTCCCTTAATATCTCGAGTAAAACCACGTATTCGATAATCCATTGTAATAATATCTGAATCAAAACTACCAATTAAAAAATCTAATGTTGATAATGGCGAAATTTCTCCACAAGTAGAGACATCAATATCTACGCGAAAAGTCGCAATACTAGTTTCGGGATGATATTCTGGATATGTGTGTACTGTAATATGACTTTTATCTAGATGAGCTAAAATAATTCGTTCATCTACTTCTTTCATTTCACCCTGGCGACTTTCTAACATATTATTTTCAGCCAAAAGCATGGTAACACTAGCACCTTGGGGATCATAATCTTGCTTTGATACATTTAATACATGAGCTCCAATCATTTTAGCAACTTCATACAATATATCAGTCAAACGTTTGGAGTTATATTGCTCATCGATATAAGCAATATAATCTTTTTGCTCACGTTGACTTTTAGCATAACAAACATCATAAATATTAAAGCTTAAAGATTTAGTTAAATTATTGAAACCATACAATTTTAACTTTTCATTCATTTTATTTTCCCTTCTTTACAAAAAAACTCAAGCAGGTGCTCCCACTTGAGTATCAATACAATGTAACAAACTAATTTAAAAACATTTTTAATTCTAGAGTCTATATAGCAAGAATTACTTTTACTACTCTTATTGATTGTTTCACAAGTGTGATGTGCCTTAGCACACGGTTGTATAGTTACCAACTCAATATTTATTTCTAAATATCTACTTATAAAATTTGAACTTTCGTTCTATCAATAAGGCAACAAAGTTGCCAATCCGGCATTTGACCCAGCTGTCCGTATGGCTTTGCCTCATTTAATGAGTAGTCAAAAATTCTTACAAAAAAACTTTTTGCATAACTAGATTATATATAATAAAGATTCAAAAATCAATTAAAATTTTAATAAATTAAATTATTTGTTTATTTAATTAAACATTTTTATAATAAAATTAAAATAAAAACTAAATTATAATCTATACTTAATCAAACTATTACTAAATATTATTATCTACTACAGTAAATAATATTTTTATGATTTTTCTTATCAATTTGATTTTCTCTTATCCATTGATCAATAACATCCTCTTCTATTCCTAAAGTATAAGTATCTAAATAACTTTTATTTTTTCCTTTTTTACATAAAAACCCCTGGTGGAGTATAAAATTCTTCAAAATGCTTATGTATTTTTCTAAATTTTCTTTCTCTTTAGTATTTTCTAAATCAAGAACAACTTGATATATACTCACATAATACTCTTTTAAATAATCATCTAATATACTATGCAATCTTCTACAATACATACAATACGTTGTTTCAAAAGATACTACAAATATCTCCTTATTAGCAATTTTTCTTCTAATTATGCCATTGTAATAGTCGTAACTTCTCTTGGAGTTGCATCTCGTGGATAAGTTTTAATTTTTACTTCTTTTGTTTCTGAATTTTTTCTTGTTTAGTTTCAGGTTCAATAATAGTTCGATTTACTAAATTTTCATTAGATTTACTTTGATACCCAATTAATATAAAAGAAATTAATACAAAAAGTATTGTTTTATAAAACTTCATTGGCACCCCTCATTTGTGATAAAAGAAGAGTGAATTTACACTCTTCTTTTAAAATTATTTTTTAATCTTCTTTTCTTTTTTTACTTACAGCTAAGTATGCTAATGCTGCTATTGAAGCACATAAAGTTGTTACACAAGTGAAATCAGCAGCATCACCTGTTTTAGCACTAACAGTAGTATCACCAAGTTTTACATTTACTTGTGAATCATTTGGTGCAGCTGAATTTATTGGAAGATTTGGTGTTGTAGGATTTCCAGAATTAACAGCTACTAATCCTTCAAATGCATTATTTAACATAACATATGCTTCATTTACAACTTTTTGATCAACATTTTCGTTATTTAATACTACTGTTGCATCTTCTAATGCACTATTTAATATTCTAACAGTTTCAGCAGTATATGATGCAGGATTTATATTTTCTGCTTTGTTGATTAAATCTTCTAATAAGTCTTTATTAGGTTTTAATCTTAAGTCTAAGAATGCTGTTACTAATCCTTTATATGCATTATTTACTTCTTCTTGCATTGCATTTTCATCGTTATATACTACAGTTGCTGCTGTTAAGGCTTCATTAAGTGGTATCCATGTTACTTGGGTATATTTATTTGAATCTAGATCATTAACTTTATCAATAAATGTTTTTAATGCTGTTTTATCTCCTTTGAAGAATTCTAATTTTTGCATGATACTAACAAGTCTATCAAATGCTTTATTTACTTCAACTTGTAAAGCACTTGCATTATTATATACTACATTA
>JAGZCC010000005.1 GCA_018369555.1 Thomasclavelia spiroformis | reverse complement strand
TATCTTCACTGACTGTAAACTTATCTTGAGTCGTTTCATAGTCTACTGGTAATGGAATTAGCTGACGTTCTAAACTAACAGGTTCTTCTACCGCATTAATTGGTTGTAGCGGCATAGCAGTTACAGCAGTAAAAGACATAAATGCAGCTAATGTTAGTGCCAATAATTTTTTCATTTTAAATTTTTTACTTAAACTCATTTGCCTTTCTCTAAAAATTTATTTTAAATATTTTTAGTAATTATTCCATTGTACTATAAATAAAATTATCGCCTCCCTTTAATGTTATTCAAGGTCATGCCTATTCAAAGTAACATCCCTTTCTATAGCATGTACTAACATAAGTATAACACTGAAAAAATATTTTAAATATTTAAAAAAAATGTAATATAAAATACAATTTTTTTATCTCATAATAAAAGGTACCTGCATATAGGTACCTTCATCAATTAAATTTTTTGTAAAAATGTTCGATATGCTAAATACGCTTCATAAACATCAACTTTACTTACAATTTCCATTGGTGCATGCATATTTAAAACCGCAACTCCAGCGTCAATAACATTCATATTATAATTTCCAAGAATATAAGCGATAGTTCCGCCACCTCCTTGGTCAACTTTACCAAGCTCTGCAGTTTGATAATAAACATTTTCATCATCTAAGATTTTTCTAATTTGCGCAACATATTCAGGATTTGCATCATTTGATCCACTTTTACCACGAGACCCAGTATATTTATTGAAAACAATTCCTCTTCCTAAATAAGCGGCATTTTTCTTATCATTAACACTTAAATATAAAGGATCTACTCCAGCACTAACATCACTCGATAACATCTTTGAATTAGCCATTGCTTTTCGTGTTTTAATAAAACTGTCAACACCTTGTTTAGATAACAATTCACTAACTATATTTTCAAAAAATAAAGAATGTGCTCCAGTTGCTCCAACGCTTCCAATTTCTTCTTTATCTACTAATATACAGCAACTAGTATATTCTGGTAAGTCAATATCCAAAATAGCCATCAATGATGTATAAGCACACACTCGATCGTCATGTCCATATCCTGCTACCATACTACGATCAATTCCATAATCACGTGCTTTACCACTTGGTACAATTTCAATTTCTGCACTTAAAAAATCTTCTTCTTCAAAATCATATTTTTCTTTTAAAATTCTTAACACATTAGCTTTAACTGTATCTTTTTCACTATCTTTTAATGGCATACTTGCTACAGTAACATCTAAATCTTCACCTTCAATTACCTTAGCAGCCTCTTTTTTCAATTGATCAGCTGATAAATGAACTAATAAATCACTAATTCCAACTACTGGATCATTTTCATCTTCACCAATATTTACATCAATTACGGTTCCATCTTTTTTTACTACTACCCCAATCATAGATAAAGGAATTGTAACCCATTGATATTTTTTCACACCTCCATAATAGTGTGTATCCAATAAAGCAAATCCTTCACTTTCATATAGCGGATTTTGTTTTAAATCCAATCTAGGTGAATCGATATGTGCTCCTAATATTCTAAGTCCTTTTTCAATTGGTTGTTTACCAATTACAAATAAAGCAATATTTTTATTCATATTAGTTACATAAACCTTATCCCCAGGTTTTAAAATATCAACATCATCTAGATTTTTATATCCTGCATCAATTGCTTTAGTAACTGCTTCTTTGACACATAATCTTTCTGTTTTTCCATTAGTAATAAATTTTTTATATCCTTCATTAAAATCCATTATCTTTTCGATTTGTTTATCATCATATTTTTCCCATGCATTTTTTGCGTACATATAATTCTCCTTTCATTTCTTTATACTATAGTATACCAATTTACAATATTTCTCAATCAATATAAATAAATATATAATAGATAACTTGTTAATTCATATCATTAATTATAAAATAACATAAAAGGAGGGGATATTTTATGGAGATAATTAAGAGCAATAATTTAACTAAAGATTATGGTAATGGAAAAGGTATTTTTGATGTTACTTTTACAATAAAAAAAGGAGAAATATTTGGTTTTTTAGGCCCTAATGGCGCAGGTAAAACAACAACTATTAGACACTTATTAGGTTTTATAATTCCAAAAGAAAAAAAATGCATAATTAATGGTCTTGATTGTAATAAAGATATTGATCTTATTCAAAAAAAGATTGGATATATACCTGGTGAAATTAATTTAATGGAAGAAATTAGTGGTATCCAATTCATTAAATTCATGGCTGATTATCGAGGTATGAAGAATTTAGAAAGAGCAAATGAACTTATCAAACGTTTTGAGCTCGACCCTAGGTGCAAGATTAAAAAGATGTCTAAAGGAATGAAGCAAAAAGTAGGCATAGTTGTTGCTTTTATGCACGATCCAGATATTTTAATTTTAGATGAACCAACAAGTGGATTAGATCCATTAATGCAAAATGAGTTTGTAAATCTGATTCTTGAAGAAAAAAGACGTGGTAAAACTATTTTAATGTCTTCACATATATTTGAAGAAGTTGAAAAAACTTGTAATCGCGTAGGAATTATTAAGCAAGGGAAAATAGTTAGTATTGAAGATATTGATACTTTAAGAAAATCTAAACATAAAATATATGCAATCACTTTTAAAAACATTAAAGATATTGATAGATTTAAAAAAGAAAATTTTTCTATTAAAAATATAAATAATAATGTTGTTGAAGTCGTTATTCAAAACGAAATCAATGAACTTATTGCCTGTTTAAATAATTATCAAATTATAAATCTAGATATTGTTAATCAAAGTTTAGAAGAGATCTTTATGCACTTTTATGGAGGTGAAATTGATCATGTTTAATAAAGCTTTATTTAAATTAGAATGGAAAACAAATTATAAAATTTTAATTATTTTTTGTTTAATCCTAACTATGTATACAACAATTATGATAAGTATGTATGATCCTGAATTAGGCTCTGCATTGGAAGTTTTTTCAAAAAGTATGCCCGAAATTATGGCAATGGTAGGAATGAGTGGTACACCTGATACTTTAGTTGATTTTATTGCTGAATATTTATATGGATTTATTATGATCGTTTTTCCTTTAATATTTGGAATTATCCTATCATTAAGATTACTTGTAAAAAAGGTTGATAATGGGGTAATGAGCTATTTACTTAGTAGTGGTGTAAAACGTACAACTGTATGGACTACAGAAATGTTAGTAATTGTATCTAATATGTTTGTATTGATTTTGTTTTGCACTGGACTAGGAATTATATGTTCACAAATAATGTTTCCTGATAAATTAGATATTTTAGCATATATATCAATCAATATTGGGGTATATATTTTACATTTAGCTCTTTTAGGAATTTGTTTTATGTGTTCAAGTATTTTTAATGAATATCGTTTAGCTACATTATTTGGGGCTGGTTTTCCAATTATTTTTATCCTAATTCAAATGTTATCAAATATGGAAGGTAGTATGGAGTGGTTGAAATATATGACGATTCTTACTTTATTTGATTCTAATAAATTAATAAGTGGGAATAATGAAGCCTATTTGATGCTAGGAGGATTAGCGATCATCGCTATTGTTTGTAGTATTATTGGTGCAGTCGTTTTTAAAAGAAAAAGTATGTCATTATAAAAGCAAAGGTTGTTATGCCTTTGCTTTTATATATTACGTTCAATTCTTTGTTCATCAATTATCTCATAGAGCATTGTACTATCTTCTTTTAATACATGCTCTTTTAATTCTTTAACTTTAACTGTTAATAAGCTACGTCCAAATTCAATCTCAATTTCATCACCAACTTTAAGTTTAGTGCTAGGTTTAGCTATTTTTCCATTAACTTTAACTCGCGAACTTTCACTTATCTCTTTAGATAAAGTTCTTCTTTTGATAATTCTTGAAACCTTTAAAAATTTATCTAATCTCATTTTATTTACTCATCACCGTAGTAATAGCTGGAACGACTTGTTTTTTACGAGAAATAACACCATTTAATGTCGCTTGATAATCATTCAAGCTAATATTAAATGCTTGTTCAACTAATTGTGGTTTTGGTCCTGCCACAAAAATTTCACTATTTGCATTAATAATATCTGTTAATAATAATAAAGTAAATTCTAAATTATTATCTTTTGCAAATTTATTCATATATTCTAACATTTCTTCTTTATATGGTAAAAAGCCTTCAATATCCATCGAATTAACTTGTCCTACACCTACAGTTCCTGTTTCAAATGAAAACTTTTTAAAATCTTGATTAAAAATTTCTTCAACTGTTTTACCAACTAATGAAGTTCCTGCTTTAAACATTTCCATAGCAAATTCTTCAATATCAACACCTGCAATTTTAGCTAACTTACGCGCTGTTTTAGTATCAACCGGTGTACATGTTGGTGACTTAAACAATAATGTATCAGAAATAATTGCACCTAGCAATGCACCTGCAATCGCTTGTGGTATTTCAATATCATTTTCATCAAAAATCTTTGTAACAATAGTTGCAGTTGAACCTAACGGTTCCCCTCTAAATAATAAAGGTCCTACAGTTCGAATATCAGCAACTCGATGATGATCAACAATTTCAAGAATATCAGCCTCATCAATACCTGGAATTGATTGCCCTCTTTCGTTATGATCAACTAAAATAACCTTTTTTCTTAAACCTTTCAATAAAGCAAAACGTGAAATACTACCTACACAACGATTATTTAAATCAAGTACAGGATAACTACGATATCTAGTTTCACTCATTACTTCTTTTACATGATCTAATGTATCATCAGTAGTAAATAGTTTTAGATCACCTTTTTGCATAATATATTCAACTGGAATAGCTTGAATGATTTGTTGCGATGTTAAATATGTGTTATACGGTGTAGAAATAACACTAATTCCTTTTTCTTTTAATTTATTTAACATGGTCGCATCAACATCTAAAGAACCTGTCAAAATAATCAAAGATACATCTGCTTCAATCATTGAATTAACCGCATCTTCACGATCTCCACCAACAATAACAATATCACCAGATTTAATCCGTTTTTTAGCTTCTTCTCCACGCATTGCTGCAATATGTAAGTCACCTTCAATAAATTTCAAATTTTTATTCAAGTAAAGAATTGATGCTTCTAATGTATCAATGACATTTTCAATTGGAGTATGAGCCTCTTTTAATAAACTACTATCCCATTTTTCCATATATCCCTCAACAATATTAGAAGTTGATAATAATCCTAATAATTGTCCATGATCATCTAAAATTGGAGCAGACTTTAAATTTTGTTGTTTCATTAAAGACCAAGCGGTTTTTAATGTCAACTCTTTAGAAAAAACAGTTACTTTATCATAATTTAGATCTTCAACTTTTTGTTTAACTGTTTTTAATAACATTGGAATTTCAATATGAAATCTCTTTAAAATATATTCAGTTTCTCGATTAATTTCTCCTAATCTAACTGGAATCGCATTATAACGATCAAGCGCCTTTAATAAATAAGCATAACCGATTGCTGAACAAATAGAATCTGTATCTGGATTTCTATGCCCACTTACATAAACTAATTCTTTCATTTTAACCTCCTATTTTTCCATCTTTTTTAAATAACGATAAACTGTTGGTTCAGAAACTGCCAGTTTCTCTGCAACTAACACAATCGCTCCTTTAACCTTAAAAGTTCCTTTTTCCTGTAAATATTTTACAACTTTTATTTTCTCATCCACATTTAAACGTTCTGCCAAGAAATAACTAGGAAATCCCATTTTTTCAAGGCATTCTTTAACATACATATCAATCATTTCATCTAAAGGAGAAGATAAAATTTCAACTGGATTGTCCATTTTAAACTCAATATCTTTTTCATCTTTAATTCCTAAAATTTTCTTGATTGTAGAAGTCAAATATTCAAAATCAGAGATATTTACATTAACACATAACATCCCTACTGGCAACTCTTTACCTTCTTCTTTAATAAAGTAAGTAGCTGCTCTCATTAACTTACCATCAGGTCCAGTTGTCTTATAATTTAAAACATAATCATGATCTAGATATTGTTTATCATCTAAATAATGCATTGATAAATTAGATAACTTAGCTCCTATTTCCCTTCCAGAATTATGATTATTTGCAATTGCAACAATTTCTTGCTCTTTAGAAGTTAAATCATGTAAAGCAATCTCTACATTATCCCCTAGAGCTTTTCCTAAGAATTCTACCATTGCTGCATATGGCTCTAAGTATTTATACATCTTTACTTATCACTCCTTCATTGCAATTATACACGAATATTAAAAAAAATAGTAGCGTTTTTTATCACGATAATAAATTCTTTTATTTCAAAAGTTTTTACCCAAGCAATATGCTCGTTTTAAATTATTATTAAAATTATTACTTCGATTTACATAATCTCTAGACATTCGATCAAACACAACCATTTCCTTCTCTTTACTCCTATTTCCTATTCGATTTTCAAACATTATTACTTTCATTGCCTCTACTTCTGCTTGTCTAATTGGCTCATTTAAATCACCACCCATAGTAACTAACATCAATACCTTATCTAGTTGCTTCATGCTTGCATTGTTACCATAAGCAAATCCATATGTCCAAACTCACTGAAACCACCTAACTAATTTACTGGGAGCTTCACCCCAAAATACCGGATAAATAAATACTAAGGCATTATTTTGATTAATTAATTTTTGAAATTCTTTTACATCATCTAAAATATCTATCTTTTCATTATAAAATACTTCTCGTAAATATTCACTTTCACTAAAAGTTTCTTTAAAATCTAAAGCATATAAATCTAATAAAGTATATTCATGATTTCCATCATGTAATCCTCTAATAAATTCATTTTTAACTTCATATGTAAAACTATTATTACTTGGATGACAATATATAACTAATACCTTCATAATTCCTCCTTTTTTATATTATATCAAGTAAACTGAGAAAATTCTTATTTAATTATTATCAAACTTTAAGGTATAAATCATTAAAATAGGTTATTATATAGTCGAGAGGAGGGATAGTAATGCAAATACTTTCAAAGTATAAAAAACAATTAATTATAAGTATTTCAATAATAATGGTTATAATTATTATTGTTGGAATATACATCCTTCATACAACTCTTACAAACATCAATTATTCGAAAAGTCAAGCGCATTTAATCGCATTAAGAACTTTTTCAGGAACTATTATTTCTTCTAATATAGATTATGATGATTTTCAAATTTATTATGATTTAGAAATTCAAAACTCTAATCAAGAAGTAATAGATGTTGTTATTAATGCTAAAGATGGTAAAATTGTTAGTTATGAATACGAGGAGGGATATAATGATATTGATTATTGAAGATGAAAAAAATATCTCTAATTTATTAAAGCTAGAATTAACACATGCAAATTATGAATGTGATCAAGCTTTTGATGGTGAAAGTGGTCTAAACAAAGCTCTTAATCAAGATTATGAATTGATTCTTCTTGATTTGATGTTACCTAGAATCAATGGAATTGAAGTATGCCGGCAACTTCGTTTAAAAAAACAAACACCTATTATTATGCTGACAGCTAGAGACGAAGTCATGGATAAAGTAAATGGCTTACAAGTGGGAGCTGATGATTATTTAGCTAAACCATTTGCAATGGAAGAACTGCTCGCTAGAATAAATGCTTTGTTAAGAAGAGTTTCAAATCAAAATAAATCATTAAAATATAAATATGGTGAAATTGAAATTGATGTTATAAATCATCATGTGAAATTTAAAGATGAAACAATTACTCTTACTACAACAGAATTTGATCTATTAAGTTTATTAGTTAAAAATGGTGGAAATATTGTAACAAAAAATGATATTTTAAATAAAGTTTGGGGTTATGAGAAAAATGTTTCTACTAATGTTGTAGAAGTTTATATTCGCTATCTTAGAAATAAATTAGTAGGTATTAATATAGAAACTATTCGTGGAATAGGATATCGACTAGTATGAAAAAAAATAAATCTTTTCGTTTTCAACTAACATTTTCAACTTCGTTAATTATTATGAGTTTTATTGGTATATTTAGTTTAATCTTACTCATATATATGACATATTATCTACTTATAATTGGTAAAATATATACTATGGCGGAAGATGTTATGACACCTATCGCTAGTATTATCATATTACTATTGTTTATTCTTGCAATTACAGCTCTAATAAGCAGTATTATTTGTGGCATTACAATTAGTGATAAATATTTAAAAACTGTTAACAAATTTAATAACAATGTTAAACAAATAAAAAAAGATGGTTTAAAACATCGTTTACAAATAGACGGTAATGATGAATTAGGTCAATTAGGTAAAGAATTCAATGATGTTTTAGATCAATTAGAAACATCTTTAAATCAACAAAACCAATTTGTAAGTGATGCTTCACATGAATTAAAAACTCCTTTAGCTATTATCAAAGGAAACTTAGACATGTTACTTCGCTGGGGAAAAGATGATCCTGAAATACTTAATTCTTCATTAGAAATTTCTAGTAAAGAAGCTGATCGATTAATTATGTTGTGCAATGAATTACTTCATTTAACAAGAGAGATGAAGGTCAAATGTAAAGAAGCCATTAATATCATTCCAATTATTAATCAAATTATAAAAGAATTTGAAGAATTACATCCAGATTTCACTTTTACAATAACTATTGATTCCGATAAGAAAATTTGGATTACTGAAGAACATTTACGACAACTGTTAATTATACTATTAGACAATGCTGTAAAGTATTCTAAAGCTGATAGTAAAAAAATTGAATTGAAATTCATAAATTATGAATTAAAAGTTAAAGATTATGGTATAGGTATTGAAGAAAGTAAAATAAATTATATTTTCAATCGTTTTTATAAAACAGATGAATCGCGAGTTAAAAACAGTAATAGTTTTGGCTTAGGTTTAGCTATTGCTAAAAGACTATGTGATCATTATGGTTTTAAAATTAGTGTTATTAGTAAACTTAATGAGTATAGTGAATTTACAATAAATTTAAAAAAAGAAGAGGAGAACGACTTATGAAAAAATTAATCACATTATTATTTGTTACATTTATTTTAGTAGGATGCAGCAATGCTTCAACTAAAACAATCACATTAGATGAAGCACAAGAAATTGCTTTAGCTGAAGTAGACGGTAAAGTTACTAGAGCAGTTGAAGAAACAGATGATGGACGTAGTTATTATGAATTTGATATCATCGCAAATGACCAAAAACATGAACTTGAAGTTGATGCATCTTCAGGTAAAATTACTAAAAATGAAATAGATGAAGATTATGTTCCATCTACAACTGATACAAATAACCAAACAGCAAATAATCAATCTACAAATAATCAAACTACAATTATCAGCAATGAAGAAGCTCAAAAAATTGCTATGGATCGTATTGGAAATAATGGTTATTTAGTAAAATGTGAATTAGATAGCGATGATAATAGACAAGTATATGAAATAGAAATTAAAAACGGTACAATCGAATATAATATTGATGTTGATGCTGTTTCTGGTGAAATTGTTAAATATGAAGAAGATCAAGATTAGAGTTATAACAAATAAATAGTCTTTATACTATTTTAGAGCGTTATAGCTCTTTTTTATTTCTTAAAAAATAGTTATTTTTCTCTAATATTTAGGTTATAAAACAAATAAAATACATAATAAAAATATAATTAAAAAGCACTCAAACGAGTGCTTATTTTTTACTGTAATTATTTAGTAGAAAGATATTCATCCATTGCTTTAGCTGCTGATTTACCAGCTCCCATTGCAAGAATTACTGTTGCTGCTCCAGTAACAACGTCACCACCAGCATAAACTCCTTCTTTACTTGTTTTCATTGTTTCTTCATCTACAATAATTCCACCCCATTTTTGAGTATCTAATCCAGGAGTAGTTTGTCTAATTAATGGGTTTGGACTTTGCCCAATTGAAACAATTACTGTACCTGTTTCAATAATGAAGTTTGAACCTTCTTTTGCGATTGGTCTTCTTCTACCACTTTCATCAGGTTCACCAAGTTCCATTTCAACACATTCCATAGATTTAACCCATCCATCTTCACCATTGATTTTTACAGGGTTAGTTAATAATTTAAAAATAATTCCTTCTTCTTTAGCGTGATGTACTTCCTCAGCTCTAGCTGGTACCTCTTCTTCACCACGGCGATATACGATATAGACATTTTTCGCACCTAAACGTTTAGCCGTTCTGGCAGCATCCATTGCTACGTTACCAGCACCGATTACACAAACTGTTTCAGTAATTTTAACAGGAGTTGGATGATTTGGGAATTCATATCCTTTCATTAAATTTACTCTTGTTAAAAATTCATTTGCTGCATAAACACCATTTAAGTTTTCACCTGGAATATTTTGGAATCTAGGTAATCCTGCTCCACTTCCAATAAAAATTCCTTGATATCCTTGTTCTTGTAATTCATCAATTGTGACTGAACGTCCAACAACTACATTAGTTTCGAATTTAACGCCTAATGAAGCAACACTATCAACTTCTTTTTGAACTAATGATTTAGGTAAACGGAATTCTGGGATTCCATATGATAAAACTCCACCTGTTTTATGAAGAGCTTCAAAAACAGTAACATCATATCCTTTTTTTGCTAATTCACCAGCACAAGTAATTCCCGCTGGTCCTGAACCAATGATTGCAACTTTTTTTCCATTTGGTTCAATTTTTAATTCAGGAGCTTTACCATGAGCCATATGGTAATCAGCAACGAATCTTTCTAAGCGTCCAATTCCTACTGATTCACCTTTAATACCACGAACACATTTACCTTCACATTGATTTTCTTGAGGACAAACACGTCCACAAATTGCTGGTAAAGCATTTTCACTTGTAATAATTTGATAAGCTTCTTCAAAATTACCAGCCGCTACTTCTTGAATAAATTCAGGAATTGGTACTCCTACTGGACAACCGCTTTTACATGGTTGATGTTTACAATTTAAACAACGAGTTGCTTCTTCCATTGCCATTTCTTTTGTATATCCTAAAGCAACTTCTTCAAAATTTTTATTTCTTACATCAGGTTCTTGTTCAGGCATAGTAACCTTTTTTAATGACATATTAGGCATTATTTTGTACCTCCCATTAAATTACAAATACGATTAGCATTTTCACTAACAGTATGTTCTTCTTCTTTAAACATTCTTTGACGCATCATCAATTCATCAAAATCAACTTGTAATCCATCAAAATCAGGACCATCTACACAAGCAAATTTAATTTTACCATCTACACTAACACGACAGCACCCACACATACCTGTACCATCAATCATAATTGGGTTTAAAGACACTGATGTTTTAATATTTTTTGGTTTAGTAACATTAACAACTGCTTTCATCATTGGTACTGGACCAATTGCAATTACTTCATCAATACTTTCACCTTTTTCAATTAAATCGCTTAATACTGTAGTAACGAACCCTTTTGTCCCTAAAGAACCATCATCCGTAGCAATATATACATTTTTACAGAATTTCTTGAATTCATCTGCTAATAAAACATATTGTGCTTCTCGTCCACCAATAATAACATCAACTTCAACACCACGATTTGCTAGCTCACGAAGTTGTGGATATAACGGAGCACTTCCTACACCACCTGCTACACCAATAACATGTTTTACATCATTAAATTTTGTTGGAACACCTAATGGTCCTACAAAATCAGTTAGTTCATGGCCTTCATTCAACTTAGATAACTCACGAGTAGAATATCCTACAATTTGATAAATAATTGTAATTGTTTCTTTTTCACGGTCATAATCAGCAATTGTTAGTGGGATTCTTTCGCCATCTTCACCAACACGTAAAATAATGAATTGACCGGGTTCACATTTTTTTGCAACATATGGTGCATAGATTTCCATTAGTTCTACTGCATCATTTAGTACTTCTTTTCTTAAAATTTTGTACATAACTTATCCCCCTTTTATAATACTTATTTATTTTATCTTGCTTAACCAAAAATTACAACGGTAATTAAACATTTTGTATACAATATTGTATTTTATAGACAAACTTTATCGTATTTTTGTATAATATTTTTTAAGTTAGGAGGGGTACTTTGTATAAAGTTGCAATCATCAATCATAATGATGAAATTTATCGTATTATCAATGATACTTTTAAAAACTACGGTATTGAAATTGATATAACATGCTTCAATGATTTTATGAATATTAAAAAGATTTTTGATTTTTTATTTATTAATGTTGATATATCTAATTTAAATAATATCCAATTTATCAAAAAATATCTATCTATTCACAATAATACTTTAGTAGTTATTATCGATGATAATTATGATTCATTATTTAATTATGGTAATCTTCATTTTTTTGACTTTGTAAAAAAAGATAGTTTATACTTAGGACTGACTAATTCAATAAAACATATTGTTAGTAAAATTAACGAACAACAACATTTTATTACTATTAATAACAAAAGTGGTATAATTAATATTGCTTGTAATGAAATTATTTTTTGTAAAAGTCAAGGACATACTTGTTTTATTTATACAGATAGTGATACTTATCAAACAACTAAATATAAATTATCTATGTTGGAACAGTTTATTAATTCTTGTGATTTTTATATGATTAATCGTTCTTGTTTAATTAATTGGAATTATGTTTATAAGATAGATGATAAAAATATTGTTTTAAAAAACAAAACTATTCTTAAAATAAGTAAAAATAGATATAAAAATATCTTACTAGCTTATCAAAAATATATCAAAAGAAATCTAATTTAGGAGGTAAATTATGTCTGATAAAAACATTCTATTTTTTGATATTGATGGTACTTTATTATCACATACTACCCATTCTATTCCTGAAAGTGCTATTATGGCAATAAAAAAAGCTAAAGAGAACGGTCATCTTATTTTTATAAATACTGGTAGACCTTTTTCATTGATTGATGAGTGTATCAAATCATTAAAACCTGATGGATATGTTTGTGGTTGTGGAACATATATTAGATATCGTGATGAAGTTTTATTTTCTTATTCAATCCCATTAAAAAGATGTTTAGAAATAAAAGATTTAATTAGAAAAACAAATGTTGATGGAGCATTAGAAAGTAAAGACACTATTTATTTTGATAATAATATTCGTAATCCATTTTTAAATAGCCTTAAACAACGTTATATTACTAATAATTTTACAATGTCAAACTTTGATGATCCAATGTTATCTTTTGATAAATTTTGTGTCTGGTTCGATGAATTAAGTGACATAACTTATTTAAAAAAAGCAATAGAAAATGATTTTGATTATATTAGTAGAGCAAAAGATTTTGGAGAAATCGTCCCAAAAGGTTATTCTAAAGCTACAGGTATTCAATTTTTATTAGATTATTTTGATATAGATATTAATAATACTTATGCTTTTGGTGATAGTTTTAATGATGAGGCAATGCTTTCATTTGTGAAAAATGCAATTGTAATGAAAAATAGTGATCCAGAATTATATAAACTTGCTAGTTTTGTTACTAAAGATATTGATGATAATGGCATTTATTATGCAATGAAACATTTTAATTTAATTTAAACATAAATTGTAATTATGCGACTATTACGATATAATAATGCTTGCTTTAAAGGAGGTAAATATGACAGCAATAAGTTATGAATTAAAACATGTTTGTAAACAATCTGGTGCTCGTTATGGTATCTTACATACTCCTCATGGAGATGTAGAAACTCCTATGTTTATGCCAGTAGGTACTCTAGCAACAGTAAAAGGAATTTCACCTGAGATGTTAAAAGAAATGCATTCTCAAGTTATTTTAGCAAATACATATCATCTTTGGCTTCGTCCTGGTGAAGATGTTATTGAAAAAGCTGGTGGGTTACATAAATTTATGAATTATGATGGTCCTATGCTTACAGATAGTGGTGGATTTCAAGTTTTTTCATTAGGTAAAACACGTAAAATCGAAGAAGAAGGCGTTAAATTTAAAAGTATTATTGATGGTAGTGCACTTTTTCTTTCTCCTGAAAAAGCTATTGAAATTCAAAACAAACTAGGGGCAGATATAATTATGTCATTTGATGAATGTGCTCCATATCCTTGTACATATGAATATATGAAAGATAGCATGGAAAGAACTTTAAGATGGGCTAAACGAGGTAAAGAAGCTCATAAAAATACAGATAAACAAGCTCTATTTGGTATTGTTCAAGGTGGTGAATATGCTGATTTAAGAGAACGTTGTGCTAAAGAATTAGTTAAAATGGATTTTCCAGGTTATTCAATTGGTGGTACAAGTGTTGGAGAACCTAAAGATGTAATGTATAAAATGGTAGATGATGCAGTAAAATGGTTACCTGAGGATAAACCTCGTTATTTAATGGGAGTAGGTAATCCAATTGATTTAATTGAATGTGCAATTCGTGGAATTGATATGTATGATTGTGTTTTACCTACTAGAGTAGCTAGACATGGTGCTGTTATGACTAGCATGGGAAGAATTAATATCAATAATGAAAAATATAAATATGACTATACTCCTCTTGATCCTAATTGTGATTGTTATACTTGTAAAAATTATACCAAGTCATATATTCGTCACTTGCATAAATGTGATGAAATATTTGGTAAAACATTATTATCAATTCATAATGTTAATTTTTTATTGAAATTAGCAAGTGATATTCGTCAAGCAATCAAAGAAGATCGTTTACTTGATTTTAAAGAAGAGTTTTTAGATAAGTATGGTCATGATGTATATAAGAGGGCGTTTTAAGATGAAGTTAAGTGAATTTGATTTTGAATTACCTGAAGAATTAATTGCTCAAACACCATTAGATAAGCGTGATACATCGAGATTAATGGTATTAAATCGAGAAAATCAAACAATTGAGCATAAGCATTTTTATGATATTATTGATTATTTAAAACCTGGTGATGTTTTAGTTAGAAATAATACCAAAGTTATTCCAGCACGTTTATTTGGAATTAAAGAAGAAACAAATGGCCATGTTGAAGTTTTATTATTAAAAGATCAAGGTAATGATGTTTGGGAATGTTTGGTTGGAAATGCAAGAATCGTAAAACTTGATACAGTCATTACTTTTGGTGACGGTTTATTAAAAGCTAAATGTCTTGAAATAAAAGATGAAGGTATTAGAGTTTTTAAAATGATTTATGATGGGATTTTTTATGAAATCTTAGATCAATTAGGAACAATGCCTTTACCTCCTTATATCAAAGAAAAATTAAGTGATCAAAGTCGCTATCAAACTGTCTATGCCAAAATAGAAGGTAGTGCTGCTGCACCAACTGCTGGATTACATTTTACAGATGATATTATTAAAAAAATAAAAGCTAAAGGAATTGAAATACTAGATATTACTCTACATGTTGGTTTAGGGACATTTAGACCGGTAAAAGTTGATAATGTACTAGAGCACCATATGCATAGTGAATATTATATGATTGAACCAGAAGTAGCTGATAAATTAAACCAAGCTAAAAAAAATGGTCAAAGAATCATTGCTGTAGGTACTACTTCTACTAGAACTTTAGAAGCTAATATGCAAAAATATGGTAAATTTACAGCAACTCATGAAAACACTGATATCTTTATTTATCCTGGTTATCAATATCAAGCAATTGATTGTTTAATTACAAATTTCCATTTACCAAAATCAACTTTATTAATGTTGATTAGTGCTTTTGCTACAAAAGAATTTATTTTTAAAGCTTATCATGAAGCTATTGAAAATAAATATCGTTTCTTTAGTTTTGGTGACAGTATGTTTATAATGTAGATTTAAAATCTACATTTTTTTATTTTTATGATATAATCACTATATGAAAATAAATTATGATATAAAATTTAAAGAAGAATTAGAAAAAATTGGTGATAGTAAACCAAGTCTATTACTACATGTCTGTTGTGGTCCTTGTAGTGGTAATGTAATTAGAGAAATAGCAGATAAATTTAAAATAACTATTTATTACTCTAATTCTAATATTTATCCTAGTGAAGAATACCATCGTCGTTTTGAAGAATTAAAAACTTTTTTAAGTAGTTTCAATAAAGATTATAATCAAAGCATTAGTGTGATTGAAGATCCATATTCACCTAAAGATTATCTTGAAAAAATTTCAGTATACAAAGATGAACCAGAAGGAGGAAAAAGATGTTATCTTTGTTATCAAGAAAGAATGAAACAAGCTTATAATTATGCGTTAAAAAATAATTTTGATTACTGGACAACTGTATTAAGTGTTTCACCTCATAAAAATAGTCAATGGATCAATGAAATAGGTGCATCATTTGATCAACAATCTACTAAATTTTTATTTAGCGATTTTAAGAAAAATAATGGTTATTTAAAGTCTGTTCGTTTTGCAGATAAATATCACTTATATCGACAAAGTTATTGTGGTTGTGTATATTCATACCAAGATATGCTTAAACGTACAAAACATGAGGATTAACTCATGTTCTTTTAATATTTTTTTAGATTTCTTGTTGCTGGAATGCTTACTAAATTTCCATAACCATCAAAAATTGAACCATGACACGGACAATTCCATGTATTATCTTTTTCGTTGAATTCAATTACACATTTTAGGTGTGGACAATATGGTGAAAAATAGAAATATCT
This sequence comes from Thomasclavelia spiroformis, assembly GCA_018369555.1. Taxonomy (GTDB): domain Bacteria; phylum Bacillota_I; class Bacilli_A; order Erysipelotrichales; family Coprobacillaceae; genus Thomasclavelia; species Thomasclavelia spiroformis_A. The sequence goes on along the minus strand of JAGZCC010000005.1, from coordinate 46,140 downwards.
ATTTTGTTTATCTCTATATACAGCAATAAGATGTCCTTTATGATTAATTACTTTACCTTGATTTTCTTTTAAATCAACTTCTTTACTTACTAATATACGATTTTTAATCATGCCATGAAAATTATTTTTTATTAACTTAATAAAATTATTTTTAGAATATAAATAATTTGCATAATTTGGATTATATAATGATATATATCTATTATCATTATTCATCAACATATCATAGATTAATTTACTTGCCACATGACTTAACGTCATTCCCCACTTGTTATACCCATAGGCAATATATTCATGTTGGTTAATTTTTCCAATATACGGTATTTTACGTAATGGAATACTGTCTTGACCATACCAATATAAATTATTATTAAAAACACCTCTATTTATTTCTAACATTGCATTATTATTTAATGGTCGCTTAGAATAATTAGTTGTTAAATCTAGATAACTATTATTCGAAGTTGCTTTTTCATGATAAATTATATGTTCTTTTTCTTGTAACAATCTTAAAAAATAACCCTTTTGAAGATTTAAAGGATACCTAGTCATCCATATCACAATACTAGTTTTTACTTGACAACCATTTACATCTAGATAAATTTCATCATTTATTATTGTTTTTTTAGTTACTAATGAATGTTCATAAATATCAATATTATTACATTTTTCAAGTAATCCTTTAAGATATTTTAATGGATGAAAAATTGCTTGCTTATCTAATCCCATTGATATATTTTCATTATTATTTACAATAACATCTAATTTCCATGATTTAAATAATTCAATTTGTTTTAAAATTTTTTCACAATTAACTTTATCACTTGCACCAATATAAGCAATATTTTCTTGAAAATCACAATCTATTTTATTCATTTCAATTATTTCTTTAATCTCATTTAATGCCTCATTATTAGAATCAAAATATTCTTTTGCCTTATCATTTCCATACGCTTTACAAATATCAACACAAATTACATCATGCAAACACGTTACTTTACCCGTTGTATGACCTGTTGTTTTACTTGCTAATGTATCACTTTCAAGTAAAGCAACATTAAAATTACTATCGTTTAAACGATGTGCTAATGTAATTCCACTCATTCCTCCACCAACAATTACAATATCATAAGTACAATCTTGTTTAATTTTAGGATAGTGTGGTAAGGTAGTTGTTTTTTGCCAATATGATTCATTATTCATCCTATCACCACATAAATTATGACCAAAAAACAAAAAAAGATACCAAAACAGGTATCTAATCCGGTCTTAAATTTTTCATTGAAAAATCAAGAATTGGTGCACCATAAGTAATTGCCCCAGAAGAAACAAAATCCACTCCAATTTCAGCAATTTCTAAAAGTCTTTCTTTAGTAACATTACCAGAACATTCACTTTGAGCCTGATTTCCAATTAAAGCAACTGCTTGTTTCATCGTATCATTATCCATATTATCTAACATAATAATATCAGCTTTTGCTTTCAATGCTTCTTTTACTTGATCTAATGACTCTACTTCTACTTCAATTTTTCGTACAAATGGAGCATAATCACGAGCCATTTCAACTGCTTTAGTAATGCTACCAGCTGCACCAATATGATTGTCTTTAATTAAAATACCATCAGATAAATTATAACGATGATTAGTTCCACCGCCTACTTTAACTGCATATTTTTCAAAAATACGGTTATTTGGTGTTGTTTTACGAGTATCTAATAATTTAGTTTTTGACCCTTTTAAAATTTCTACTGATTCATGAGTATATGTTGCAATCCCACTCATTCTTTGAAGATAATTTAAAGCTACTCTTTCACCAGATAATAAAACTCTAATATCTCCTCTTACTTCTCCTATATGATTACCTTTTTTTATTTTATCACCATCGCGATATTTAGTAACAAATTGGCAATCATTATCCAATAATTTAAATGTTCTTTCAAAAACTTCTAAACCACAAATTATCCCATCTTGTTTACAAATTAAGTCAACACGTCCTAATTTTTTTTCTGGCATAATCGCATTAGTTGTAACATCTTCACTAGTTATATCTTCTTTTAAAGCATTTAAAATATAATCATCTATATTAACTTTAAGACTTACACCATTTATCATAGAATTCACCATCTTTTCTTTTAATTTCATTCATAATAAGCTTTTGATTTTCTTTCATCAAGCGATCTTTATCATATTTACTAACATCTACATACTGTGGATTAAAATCAATATTTTCAATTTCATCTTTAATTACTCTTGCTGCTCTTTTAGCAAAAACTAAACTTTCTAATAATGAATTACTTGCTAAACGATTAGCTCCGTGAACTCCATTACATGCTGTTTCTCCAACTGCGTATAAATTTTCCATAGATGTTTTACCAAAAATATCACTTTTAATTCCGCCCATCAAATAATGCTGTGCAGGGACAACTGGAATTGGTTCCTTATACATATCATAACCTTCTTTTAAACATTGATCATAAATATGTGGAAATCTTGTTTGAATTTGTTGATGATCCATATGCATTACTGATAAATAGACATACGGCATCTTACATTTATCCATCTCTTTTTTTATTGCATTACTAACAACATCTCGTGGTAATAATTCATTTACAAAACGTTCCATTTTACAATTCAACAAATAAGCCCCTTCACCTCGAACAGATTCACTAATTAAAAAGCTTCTTCCTGGTTTTGTTGTATAAAGCGTAGTTGGATGAATTTGAATATAGTTGATATTTTCTAATTGGATATTATTTCTTAATGCAATAGCGAAACTATCTCCGGTAATATGTCTAAAGTTTGTAGAATGTTTAAATAATCCACCGATTCCTCCAGTAGCCAAAATCACAACCTTAGCGTTTATTTGAATAACATCACCATTATTTTCCATAATAATTCCACTTACTCTATTATTTTCACTAATAATATCCAACATTGTAGCTTCTTCAATAACCGTAATATTATTACGTAACTTTACCTGCTGAATCAATTTGGAAGTGATTTCCTTACCGGTTACATCTTGATGATGTAAAATTCTAAATTCCGAATGTGCTCCTTCACGAGTATAAGCTAAATTTCCTTCACTATCACGATCAAATTTAACACCATAATCCATTAAATCCTTCATTATTTGAGGTGATTGTTGTATCATTATCCTTACTGATTCTGGATTATTTTCATTTCTTCCAGCTTTTAGAGTATCTTGATAAAATGCATCAAAATCATCAGCACTTTTTAAAGTACAAATACCTCCTTGTGCTAAATAAGAATCACTATTTTCCATTTTATCTTTAGTAATCATTAATATATTTAAATTAACTGGTAAACATAAACCGGCAAATAACCCTGCAGCTCCAGTTCCAACTATAATTACGTCAAAATTATTATCCATTTTTCACACCTTCTTATTTTGCTAATTCATGCATTCTTATTAATGGTTTTTTTGCTTTTTCAATAAATTCAGGACCTAAATTAACTTGATTTCTATTATTACTTAAACAATCTCTAATTTTTTCAAGTGTATTTTTTTTCATATCTAAACATACTAATTTATTGCTTACTGGATAAAATTTCTTATTTGGATTTTTCTTTTCCATTTCATGAATTACACCTATCTCTGTTATAACAATAAATTCATCATGTTTATCATCATTAGTAGCAAAATCAATAATCCCAGAAGTGCTTCCTGCATAATCTGCTAATTCTACACATTCTTTTCTACATTCTGGATGAATTAGTATTGCAGCACTAGGATGCAATTCCTTAGCCTTTTTTATATCTTCTGGTGTTATTTGATAATGAATTGGACAATGTCCATCACAAAAAATAAAATTTTTCTCTGGTACAAGTTTTGCAATATGTCTACCTAAGTTTTGATCTGGTATAAATAAAATATTTTTATTAGGCAAAGCTTCTACTATTTTTTTAGCATTTGATGATGTCACACATACATCAGCAAGAGTTTTAATTCTTGCAGTTGAATTTATGTAACATACTACACATAAATCATCATATTCTTCTCGTTTTTGTTTAATAAATTCTTCACTAACCATATGTGCCATTGGACAATCTGCTTCAATATCGGGCATTAATACTATTTTATCAGGATTTAAAAGTTTAGCACTCTCTCCCATAAATTCCACACCAGCAAATACAATAATGTCCTGTGGACAATCAACAGCAATTTTTGATAAATAATAAGAATCTCCTAAATAATCAGCAATATCTTGAATTGCGCCATCTACATAATAATGTGCTAAAATAACTGCGTTTTTTTCTTTTTTTAATTTTTTTATTTGCTCAACAATATCATTCATTTACCTATCCCCATTTATTTAGTCTATATACGTTAAAATATCCCATAAATTGTAAATATTGTCAAGTGAAATATTTAACATGGTATTAAATATTCGTTTATTTTTTAATAAACTACTAAATTATACATAATTTAGTGTACCTACTATAAATTATAAATAATACAACTATTATTATTAATACTTTAATTATAAATGTTGTTATTTTTGAGCTATTATCTATATTTATATAATTAAGCATTTTTTTATTTTTTACTTGATTTGTTGTTTTATTTTTATATAATTTTCGATTTATTTTATGAAGAAGCGCTAATGGATCTTGTTGAATTAATATTTGATGATAAAAATTAGTAATCATCTCTATTTCTTTTAAAGAACATTCTGTTTCTTCAACACTATGAACAATCCTATTTCTTAACCAACGTAAGTGTTTAAGCATTTTATAATTTATAGTCCATTCATCAACAAATTGTTCTCCTTGATCAAATAATAATTCCATCCGATTAATATATTCACTAACTCCTTGCAAAGTAGAAAGCATATCTTGACAAAGTTTATCTAACCGCTTGTATTCTTCTAAAAATTCTATTTCCACTTTTGTCATCTTCCAAATTACCTCCTTTTCTTTTATCCCATTATAATATCATAATCACTTTTTATTCAACTAATAATGAAAAAGTTCCATATAGGAACTTTATTGCATTGATAATAATGTAGCTGCTAGCGATTCTAAATTAATCTTTGCAGATTTTATTTCATCAAACTTAGCTTGATCACATGTTTCATAATCAACTTTTTTAGTTAATTTTTTAAAGCTTGCAAGCTCATTTTTAATATTAGATTTAGTTGCTTTATCAAGTTGTTTTCCATTTTTAGCCAAAGCAGCTTCAATTGAAATCACTAAATTTTCAGCTTCATTTTTAAATACTAATCTTTCTTTAGTAATTGCATCTTGTGATTCATATTGTCTTGCTTCACGAATTGCTCTTTCAATATCTGCATCTGACATATTTGAAGTATTTTCAATTGTAATACTTTGCATATTTCCACTAGCTAAATCTTTAGCAGAAACATTAACTATTCCATTAGCATCAATATCAAATGTTACTTCGATTTGAGGAACACCACGCATTGCTCTTTTTATTTTCTTTAATTTAAACTTACCTAAGCTTTTGTTATCTTTTGCAAGAGGTCTTTCTCCCTGTAGTACATTGATTTCTACTTGTGTTTGGAAATTAGCAGAAGTTGTAAAAATTTGAGAATGACTCGTTGGTATTGTTGTATTACGTTCAATCAATGGTGTTGCGACACCTCCTATTGTTTCAATTGATAAAGTCAATGGTGTTACATCTAACAACAATACATCAAAATTACCTGTAGTACTAACATCTCCTGATAATTTTCCACCTTGAATACTAGCTCCTAATGCTACACATTCATCGGGATTTAAAGACTTGCTCGCTTCTTTACCAGTTATCTCTTTAATTTTATCCTGTACAGCTGGAATTCTCGATGAACCTCCTACTAAAATAATTTTATTTAATTCTGCTGGTGTCAATTTAGCATCATTTAACGCATTTTGCATTGGTAAAACTAGACGATCAACTAAATGCTTAGTTAAATCATTAAATTTAGCACGTGTTATTTCTACTTCTAAATTTTTTGGCCCACTGTTAGTATTAGTAATAAATGGTAAATTGGCAATTGTTGTAACCATTGTAGATAATTCTATTTTAGCTTTTTCACCAGCTTCTTTAATTCTTTGCATAGCTATTTGGTCATGAGTTAAATCAATTCCTTCAATTCTTTTAAATTCATCAATAATATATTTTGCAATACAATCATTAAAATCATCACCACCAAGATGATTATCACCTGAAGTAGAAAGAACTTCAATTACACCATTTCCAATTTCTATTATCGAAACATCGAATGTTCCTCCCCCTAAATCAAAAACCATTACTTTTTGACCATAGCTATTTTCTAGTCCATAAGCTAAAGCAGCTGCAGTCGGTTCATTAATAATTCTTTTAACATTAAGTCCTGCAATTCTTCCAGCATCTTTAGTAGCTTGACGTTGTGCATCATTAAAATAAGCTGGTACTGTTATAACAGCCTCAGTTATTTTTTCTTGTAAGTATGCTTCAGCATCAATTTTTAATTTTTGTAAAATCATCGCTGATAGTTCCTGTGGTGTGTATTCTTTATTATTAATTTTTTTACGATAATTTGTTCCCATTTCGCGTTTGATAGAAGCAATCGTATTATTTGGATTAGTTACAGCTTGTCGTTTTGCATTTTCACCTACTAATCGTTTTCCATCATTAGTAAAAGCAACAATACTTGGCGTTGTTTTATTTCCCTCAGCATTTGGGATAATCACTGCTTTTCCATTTTCCATATATGCCATACAACTATTAGTTGTACCTAGATCAATTCCAATTACTTTACTCATATTATTTTCTCCTCTTTTAACAACAACAATTTAATAAGCAACTACACAATAGTATATTATAACATAACGACATGTCACCAAATGGAGAATCATAAGATTGTTGTCCACTTTGATATTGTCTTTGTCCCCCTTTTAACTGTTGTAATAATAATAAATATTGCAAGTTATTAGGTTCCATTTGTAATGCTGTTTGAGCATATTCAACAGCTGTTATATTATTACCTACACCATTTTCTGCTATTGCACTGTAATAAAACCACATCGCACTGCGTGTTCTTATTTGTTCTAAAATATTAAGAGCTTCTTGATATCTATGGGCATTAATAAAGCCAATAACTTCATTAAAAGCTGTTTGGTCGTTACCAGTATATTGATAACTATATTGTCCACTTTGATTAGTATTTTGACTATTTCCATAATTACGATTAGTAAAGCCTCGTTTACGATCGTCCATAATTGTTTTATATGCAGTTTGTACTTCTTTAAACTTTTCAGTATATGCTGCTTGATTAGGATTATTTATATTAGCATCTGGATGATATTTTTTACTAAGTGTGCGATATGCTTTTTTTACCTCATCATCAGTTGCACTTGGATCTATCCCTAATATTTGATATGGATTCATTATTTCCTACCTTCCATTCGTTTTTTCTTGATTATTTCATACTTTGTCCATACACCACTATATAAAATATTACGAATAATAGAAGCATTTTCTATAATTGGTAATCTTTCAAAAGACAAAGTTGCTTCAGATATCATTAATTCTAAAATATCTTTACATTTTTCTTCAAATTCTTTTGTTTGATATAATTCCTTAAGCGGATTATAAGTTCCTTTTTTTAAATCATTTTCAATATCTTCATACGCATCAATAAAATAAATAAATCTACCTAAATAAAATCCCAATTGATATAGTTCACTATACCATTCATCTTCTTTATATGCACAAATAAGTCCCATGACTTCTCCAAAACATTTAGACACCTCATCTAAGTTATTAAAATCTTGTTTTTCATATTCATTTATTTTATGTAAATATGTTTCGATATTATTTACTTTATCACGATATTCTTCCTTAACTTTAAAATATGCTTTATTTAGCAATTTTTTATACATTTGTTTACTAAATTTTTGTTCATCTAACCAATCATCTTCACATTTAAAATACGTTAAAACAATTGTCATTTTTGCTGCATAATCAACAAACTCATTATAACACTCTTGATGTTTTTTTAAAGGATGCATGATACATCGCGCATTTTTCATTTGTAACTTTGGTTCATATAATCCAGATAATAGAATTGCTAAAAAATTCATGTCAAAATTTAAAGCCACTTGAGCTCTTAATCCATAATTATTTTTTAATGTTTTGCACAAACCACAATAATATGCATGATATACATCAAACTCTTTAAACTTCATCTCAGGTTTATTTACTACTACATATCCAAACATACTAACTTCTCTTTTCAAATTTATTTTGACAATTAGGACATGTAATAACGATTTTACCATGTCCTTTTGGTACTCTTACTATTTGTTTACAACATGGACATGAAAAATGTTTATGCATTGAATCTTGCTTGTTCATATTTTTTAATTTTAAATATATTGTTATTGGTTTAACACAATTTAAAAATTTTTCATTTTCTTGATTTCTTATATAAATATTTTTCGATAACATTCTAAAAATAACAATAAACCATAATAAATATGCTAATATTCCAATTACTATATTTCCTATAAACATATTAATAACAAAGCAAATAATACTAATAATTATTAATACATTATTTAATTGATCTACACCATATCTTCCTTGCATAAATTGGTAAAGTTTTTCTTTCATTTTATCTTCGCCATCCTTAATTTTATAAAAAATAGTATATTTTTTTATTATTAACTATTCATGAACTTTCAATTTGTCATAAATAAAATATGCTAATATAAAAATAAAATGACCTATATGGTCATATAAGTCATTTTACGATGATTAAATCATTACTACACGTTTGGCATAACTATATAAAGTTTTATCATGGGTTACCATAATAATAGTTTTTCCTCTTTTATGCATATCACAAATTAAATTCATAACCATCATTTTATTTTCTTCATCTAAACTTCCAGTCGGTTCATCACAGATTATTATATCTCCTTGTTTTAATAATAATCTTGCTATTGCTACTCTTTGCTGTTGGCCTCCAGAACATTCATAAATATATTTATCATATGTTCCTTCCATACCAACTTCTGATAATTTTTCTTCAATTAGTTTTCGATTATTTTTTCTTTCTTTTTTAGAAGGATATACAAGTTCTAAGTTATATCCAACTGTTTTATTATCTATTAATGCAAAGTTTTGAAATAAATAAGATATATTTTTGCTCAATAATTTAGCTACCTTACTATCTTTATAGTCTATCTCTTGATTTTTGATAAATACTTTTCCTTGATCTGGTTTATCTAGTAAACCAATGATATTACATAAAGTTGATTTCCCTGATCCACTTTTTCCAGAAATAATAATAAATTCGCCTTCATCTATTTCTAGACTAAAATCATGAAATACATTATGCTGATAATAACTTTTAGATATATTTTCAAGTTTCACAATTGCCATAACTACTCACTTCCTTTTAATAAATTTACTGTTGCTTTATGATCAAATTTTTTCATCATGATACTTTCGATACAAACTTCACAAATGATTAAAAATAATATTACTGCTAAAGTGGTAAATATATTTATTTTTAACAAAAATACATTTATTGAAAAAGGTAATAAATAGCCAACAATATTTATCAAATAAATACCTTTATAGCGCTCATAAAAACTATAACCTAATGCTTTTTTAATAGCTATTTCTTTAGCATTTTGATAAAAATATAACATCATGTACATATATATTGTTGTTAAATAAACAATTAAATATATTCCAATATACGTAATTAACTTAACTAATAAAGGTAAAGTATAATATCTAAACATAATTGTAAGAGATTCACCTGCATCCATTAATCGCATTTCATTTTCATTAATATAATCAGCTACTAAGTTATGATAATATGCAGGTTCTTGATCATTACTCAACAATAAATGACTCCAACTATAATGGTCTGTATTTGATAAAAGAATGACAGGATCACTTATTTCACCTCTTACATTATTTACAACATTCAAATAGGTATGATGTCCTTTTACATAATAAACTTTACAGTCAGTTCCATATTTGTATTGTTCAATAGCTGTATCTTTATATGCTTCAGGTACAAGTAAAGCAGGAACCGGTATATCTTTGTATTCATCTGAATATAAATTCAAATAGTTTTTATTTACAATAATATAAGGTAATTCAGTTTCTTGATTAGCTTCACTATAAAAGAAACATGCTAAAGTATCTTTTTGCTTTAATAATACTTCTAGTGCTTTGTCTGTATTTTCATTACCTATCATGTTTTCAATCGAATAATAATCATCGCTAATATTCTTTTTAGCTAAATATAATCGTGTTTCGTTAAATATTTCTTTCGCTCCTGCAAGAGAATAAAACAAAACTAGACACAATAATATAATAATCACATTTTTAAAAACAAAACTTAACTTTAATAATCCATTATAGTTTAAACTTTTTTTAATATTTATATTTCTTACCAACAATAAATAAGCACATATAGTTATAATTGCTGTAATTATTATAAAGATTAAACAATTAAGAATAATCATTCCTAAAAAACTTAATCCTCTTATACTTAAATTATGTACCATAATAAGCCATAAAATAATATTAATAAAAAGATAAATAAAAATTATTTTAATAACAAACGTTGAAAAAAGATTTGAAAATAAATTTCTTTTAGAATACCCCATTAACTTCATTATGGTAATTTCTTTTTTCATTCGAAGAAATTCATTAATAATACATATCAATAATGCAATTACTGTAAAGACTAAGATTATATAAATATCGAGATTAACAGGCATTGATTCTTCATACATTTCATCATCAAGAACTTCATATTCTATTAATCCTTGCGCAATATTATTAATTTCCATGCTAAGTTTTTCTAAATCATTGCCATAGATATTATAAATAATATCATTATTAACACTTGCTAATTTATTAATAAAATTATTAAAACCTGTATATTCGTGGATATTGTTACCCAAATAACTTTGACTTGTGATTTTTAAATATCCGTTTGTTTTAGTATCACTTAAATCAGTTGTAATATATCCATCATCAAATGATTTAAGTTTTATTTTATATCCATAATTTTTATTTAAGTAATCTAAAAGCAGATTATTTTGATCATAAATATATGTGATTTTTTTATGAGTTGAAGTATCAATATTTATCATTTGACTAGTAGCTAAAATATAGTCATTATCTTGACACAAAGATATTAATTCATCAAGAAACTTTTGATTATTTTGCTTAGATTCATCTACTATTAAAATTCGATAATTTTTTTTATCAGTAATTTTACTAATTTGATTATTTGAAAAACTGCCTAAAATACTAACATCTTCTCTATTTTGATTAGTATAACTAATCGAAAATGTTAATATACTTAACAAAACTACTAATATATACATTAATTTTTTCATTATACTATTCTCCTAAAAAGGTAGAAGTTAAACCTCTACCCGTAATATGCTGTATAGTTATGTTTATGATTAGTATTAGGATATGTGATAGTAAAATTATATACAGCTTCTACAGTTCTTTTTTACTAGTTGTACTAGCAGATACTGTCATATCATCTACAACTAATCTAGCTGTAGCATCTGCCAATGTAGTCGAACAAGATACCCTAGTAACTTTTGTGAGAGCAGTATTACAATCAGTGCTTGCTGTCGTATTACGCCAAGAACTTTTTTCGCCACATTTTAAAGATATTTTACCACTTGTAGAAGCTCCAAAAGTTATGCTGATACCCCAGAAATACAAGCAAATGCACATGTTAATAATGCAACTATTACTACATATTTTGCAATAAATTTTTTCATTATATCCTTTCCTCCGTTTCTTTAATTATATTTATACGCTTAAATCCCATACTTTCCTCCTTTACTAAATATTTATAAATATAATTATTTTCTATAACAAATATAACATAAAAAAAGAAAAGGTATTATTAAGCATCCTTTTCTGTTAAAAACACATACTTTATTGTTTATTTACAAATTTAAAATATATCAATAATATCTATTAATCATGTATTTTCATAAAAATATTTTTTTACTAATTTTCTTTTTCTTACACTTACTTCAAATTTACAATTAACACCCTCTAGATATACATAATTATCTTCAAAGTTATTAATTTTATGAACATTTATAATTATATCATAATTTATTTTAATAAAACGCTCATCTAGCATTTCTTTTATTTTTTTTAGAGAAACATTATTAACATTTATCATTTTATTTCCGTATATTATTGAAACTATGTGATTTCCAATATATTGGCAATAAATTATATTATCGATTTTAATATCTATATCTATTCCACCCATTTTAAATGTGATATAACACTCATTTTTTACTATGCTGATTAATTCCGCTACTTTTTTTACTAATTCTTTTTCAAGACCCTTTTTTAATATACATCCATATATATTAGGACCAAATACGTCTTGAACTTTCATATTATAATTAGTTAAAAAAATAATTTTTAAATTACGGTTTTTTTTTGAAAAATTAATTACATCCTCATTTGATATATCAATACTCAATAATAAAAAATCTAAATTATAATCAATCTCGTAGATAGAATTATACATCATTACTCGAATATTATTAAATTCTTTAACTAAGATACTATATACCTTATCTAAATATACTTGTTCATTATCTATTATCCCAATAGAAATCATATTAAATTCCCCTCTCCCCATATATAAATATATTTTATCACATATTTTAAATAAAATAAATTTTTACTATTTACTTTAGTTAATTTTATAAACATTTAAAATAATTGATATTAATTTATATCAATATTTTTTATTCAAACCGTATTTTACTAGTTATAAATAGGCATCTACACTTTTTCAATATAACATTTATATTTCAATTTTTTAACAATTGTTAACCACATTGTAATATAACAAGCTCCACCTCCAATAAAATTACTTATTGCTTCAGCAATAAAAACACCATTAATTCCTATATAAATAGGTAATATCAATGTTAGTGGGACTACGATAATAACCTTTCTAAAAACTGAAAAAAAGATTGCTTGTCTAGACTTACCTAAACCAACTGCAACAGCTTGTCCTACCATTTGAAATGCCATCATAAAAAAACCAAAAAAGTATAATCTTAATGCCTTAACACCATCTTTTACTATTTCTGGATTATGACTAAAAATTTTAATAAATAATTCTGGAAAAAATGTAATAGCGAACCATAAAATCAGCATCATTGATAAAGCACTAAAAGTTACAAATTTAATTCCTTGAATTACACGATCATTTCTACCAGCACCATAGTTATAACCCAATACAGGTTGACATGCATTAGAAAATCCTTGCCCTGGTAATGATGCTATTTCACGAATTGAATTTATTATTGTCATAATTGCAATATACAAATCTCCACCATAGTTTTGTAATGTAGCATTACAAACAATAGTTACAGTTGAATTTGTTATTGCCATCATGAAACCAGCCATTCCTAAAGAAACTATTCTTTTAACATGTATTATTTTTAATTTCATATTTTTCTTTTTTAATTTTAAGATTGTTTTATTCCCTGTTAAAAAATATATTGTCCAAATTCCTGAGATAAATTGTGACATAACAGTTGCTATTGCGGCTCCTTTTACTCCTAATTCAAAAACAAAAATAAATATTGGATCGAGAACAATATTTAATATTGCTCCTATTAAAACTGTACACATACCAATTTTGGCAAATCCTTGACTATTTATAAAACTATTCATTCCTAAACTAATTAAAACAAAAATTGTTCCAAATAAATAAATTGTCATATAATCATTTGCATAAACAAGCGTATCTTTACTAGCCCCAAATAACCATAATAAATCCTCTTTTACAACAAAAATGATTATTGTTAATAATATTCCAAAAATAACCAATAAAGAAAAAGCATTACCCATAATCTCTTCTGCTTCATCATTTTTTCCTTGTCCTCTAGCAATTGAACATAACGGAGAACCTCCCATTCCAAATAAGTTAGCAAAACCAATAATAATTGATATTAACGGTAAACATAAACCTAATCCCCCCATTGCTAATGTTGAAATTTCTGGAATTCTACCTATATACACTCGATCAATTACATTATATAAAACGTTAATTAACTGTGCCACAATCATCGGTCCTGCTAAGTTTGTTATATGTCTAGCTATACTCCCTTGAGCAAAGTCATTTTTATTTAATTTCATTATTAATCACCACATACTTTATCTATATCATATATAATCTTAACACATTTATTAAATTATATATAGAAACATGAATAAAGTTCGATACTAAAAACTAATATAATTTATTAATAAAAAAAAGCATCAAACAATTGCCAAAACAAAAAAACACTATACTGCTATAATATGATACAATCATCCTAGAGGGATTCGTTGCTATACAAATGCGGTGAAGTAATGACATATCTTGAAAGTTACAATCCTTTAAAGGAAGAAAGCATAATGATCTTCAATCCAAAGAAAATGTGTATATGAAACAAAATATCTCAAATCAAAAACATGAACAGCTGAACAATGATGACTAGGATATAAAGAAATAGACACGGTGTTAAAAAAATGTAATTTTTGACACTTTTTTGGGTACCTAAATATTTAGGTACCCTTATGGCTTTATTTTATTAATATCTATGAAACGAATTAAAATCCTTAAAATAAAAGGAAGTAACCACTTCCTTTTTCTAGTATGTTAAATACTATTCAATTTCTTTTCAATAATAAAACTTACACCAACTTCTTGATTAATTGCTTTTACACTATATCCATACATTGTACATGTTTTATGAACAATTGATAAACCTAATCCAAATTGCCCTTTAGTGCCTTTTTCATATGGCTGGAACAAAGCTTCTATATTATCACTATCAATTTCCTCTCCATCGTTATATATTTCTAAATAATCTTCTTTTAAAATAATTTTTATTTTTTTATTTACATAACGGTATGCATTTTCAATTATATTTTCAACACAGATACGCCAACACTCTTCATCTCCTTTAAACAAGATATCTTTTAAATCTGTTTCTATTTCTATTTCTGGGTGCATTCCATGTAATTGAATTGTAATGTGTTCGATTAATTCCTTCATATTAACATTAGTATTGATATTTTCATTACTTAAAAAATCTAATCGATTTAAATACAATAAACTTCTAACCTTATTATCCAAGCGATCAGCATTTTCAATGATAACATCCATTGAAGAATTTTTATCACCATATGGATAAATATCATCTTTAACACTTTGTGAATATGATTTTATTAAAGCTATCGGTGTCTTTAAATCATGTGAGATATTATGAATCATTTCCTCTTTTATTTTGCTTTGACGATTTATTTCCTCTTTCATTGCAATAAGCTCATCAGACACTATTCCTATTTCATCTTTACGCGTAATTTTTAATTCACTTTCTTCATCATTTTTAATATCTTCAATATATTTTCTAATTTGCTTTAATGGTTTAATCAAACTACTTACCCATAAAAAGATAACTACACCAACTATTATAAATGAGCCATATAATATATTTATTATTTGACGTCTAATAGCCGAAATTAAGTTAGCTGAATAATCACTATAAACCAATGAAACTACATATGTATTTGTGTTCTTTTTCGTTATTTGAAAATAAATTGCTGTTCCTGCATACTCTTCTTTTTTTTGGATTGTTTCTTTATCATCTTCAATCATATTAATTAAATAACTACTAAAAACATAACTCAAATTCTTAGCTTCATCATATGTCATGTTACCTGATGGAATTATCAAATTGTTTTTTACATCATATGTAAGATGATATATTTGTTTATCTGAGGATTTTTCTATTGGATTATAATCATAATCAATATAACCCCGCTGTGCTGTTTCTAGTGTTTGAAACATTTGTTTGTCAATAACGTTTGTAAGATTTTTATTTATAAGCGGTACAACTATTACAAGAACAGCTAACGATATAATAGAAAATATTAAAACCAGTTGTCGCTGTAATGAAAACTTTTTTAACATTAGTCTAAACGGTAGCCAAAGCCGTAAATTGTACGGATATTAATTTCTGGCATCTTCTTTCTAAGTCTTCTCAAAGTATCATCAACAACTCGATCACTACCATAATAATTTTCATCCCAAACTTTATTAAGTACTTGTTCACGAGATATCGCTAATCCTTTATTAGTGATAAAATAAACTAATAAATCATATTCTTTAGTTGTCAAAATAATTTCATTTTCCTGATTAAATACTCTTCTTTTTTCTAAATCAATATCATAACCATCTAGTTTAATTTTTGATGGATCATCATATGATCTTTTTATTAAATTATTAATTCTTAAAATTACTTCTTTAATATTAAAAGGTTTAGTAATATAATCATCAGATCCTTTTTCTAAACCAATGATACGATCAAATTCTTGATCACGTGCTGACATAAAAATTATTGGCATTTTTGGTCTAATATTTTTTATTTCATTAAACAATTCAAAACCACTTGAGCGATCTAACATAATATCAATTAGCCACAGGTGTACATCATCATTTTTATGCATTAGTGCTTCGTCATACGTATAAAAAGAATATACGATATATCCCTCTTTTTCTAGATAAGTTCTTACTAAATCATTTAAGTTTTTTTCATCATCTATTATATTTATTTTAAACTGCATACATTTCGCCTCACTTTATGCTATATTCTATCCTTCATATGCTTAATATATATAAAATATTGCCATATTATATGGCAATATTGTGTGATATTATGTTATTTTATCTTTTTATAACAAATCCTTTTTCAATCATCTTATCAACAATTTTATTAACATTTATTAAACACTTTTCATCGGTATCAGCTTCAACCATAACTCTAACTACTGGTTCTGTTCCACTTTCACGCACTAACACACGTCCATTATCACCTAAAGATGCCTCTACTTCAGCAATTACTGCTTTTACATCAGCATCTTGTTGAGCTTCTTTTTTATCTCTTACTGGTACATTTTTCATTAATTGTGGATAAATTGTAACAGGTTCAATTAATTGGGCAATTGTTTTTTTACTTTCAATTACAGCTTCCATAACTTTTAATGAAGTTAAAATTCCATCACCTGTTGTTGCATGTTTTGAAAAAATAATATGTCCAGATTGTTCACCACCAAGTACATGTCCATTTTTTACCATATTTTCATTTACATATTTATCACCAACAGCAGTTTTTTCGTATTTTATACCCTCTTTATCAAATGCTTTATATAATCCTAAATTTGACATAATTGTAGTAACAACTGTATCATTTGCTAATTCTCCACGATCTTTTAAATATTTACCACAAACATATAAAATTAAATCACCATCAATTACTCGTCCAAACTCATCAACACAAATACAGCGATCAGCATCCCCATCATAAGCAAATCCGATATCTAATGCGTTCTCTTTAACATATTGTTGTAAAACTTCAATATGTGTAGAACCACAATTAGTATTAATATTTAATCCATTAGGATCACTATTAATTACGAATGTCTTAGCACCTAATGCATCAAAAACACTTTTAGCAATAGCACTACTTGCTCCATTTGCACAATCAAGCCCTACTCGATAATTTCTAAACGCTCTTGTTGGAATTGACATTAAATAACCAATATAACGATTACGACCAATTGAATAATCTAATACACACCCTATTTCATCTTTTGTTGCATATGGTAATTCATCAACCAAACCATCAATATACTGCTCAATTAAATTTTCTATATTAGCGTCTAACTTATGACCATTACCATCTAAAATTTTTATTCCATTATCATAATATGGATTATGTGAAGCTGATATCATAATTCCACAGTCAAATTCTTCACTTGTAACTACATATGATACTGAAGGAGTAGTAGTTACATGTAATAAATAAACATCTGCACCACTTGCTGTAAGCCCTGATACTAATGCATATTCAAACATATAAGAGCTTCTTCGTGTATCTTTTCCAATTACTACCTTTGCTTTTCTGTTTTGAGAATAATACCACCCAAGGTATCTTCCTACTTTATATGCATGTTCAACCGTCAAATCTACATTTGCTTCTCCTCTAAAACCATCTGTTCCAAAATACTTACCCACTATCTTATCCTCCTATTTTTTTAAAGTTATCTTTATTTTTTCTGGTGAAAGTAATTTATAGCTTAAATAACTTTTATTTGTATTTAAATCTACTTTAACAGTATTAGTTCCACTTTTCAAGTTTTCTATGTTAATAGTTGCATTAAAATCATTTGCAGATACATTATTCAATAACTCTTCTACACCTTCAACCTCAATAGAAACTTTATCAACCTCATTTGCAAAAACAACTCGATAATCATGTGTATTATTAATTATATTTATAGGTATATCCGTAATTATTTTTTTAACTGCGGGTGAAACCTTTACAGATACGTCCACTGTATCGAAAGACAACCTATTAATTTTTTCCATTTCTGTAATTGGCAATTTTTCATAAGTTTTATCACCGCTTAATCCTGATATATCAATAATAACATTTACACTATTTACACTATTAAGTAATTCTTCTTTTCCATATATTCGAACTTTATCTTTGGACAATGTAACTTCTTTTAAACCATAGCCACTTTCAAATTGTCCTACATATTTAGGTACAATTGGTACCTCTTTACTGTAAGAAGAAACATCACATTGAACATGCACTGAATCTGGAATAATTTCTACATCTAATTTTTTACCACTTCGGTCATATGCATAGATTTTAGCATCTTGCTCAAATGATTCATTAATCTCACTTAAATCAATATTTGCTTTAACTGAATTTATTTTTCCAATCACATCTTGTGAACCACGAATTTCTACTTGTTGATGTTCCATTGATTCTACTGATACTGAATACTTGTTATCCATTTTATCTTCATTAATAAAGTCATATCCTAATTCAAATGTTTCAGTATATTTTTGAGTGATTTTAACACTTACAGTTTGTGGTACAATCATTACTTGTAAATTAGTAGGAAATCCTTCACTTTTTAATTCAATTGTATGATCTCCTTCACCAAGACTTGAAAAATCAGCAATTATTTTATAATTCTTTGATAGTTTCGCTGCATAAATATCTATTGATGGTCCAACTAATGCTACATCTACAGTTTCAGGTAATCCAACTACATCATAATCATCCTGTAACCCTCTTACACTAATTTTTACATCATATATATAATCTCCGCCATTAGGAGTAGAGAATATATTATTGATATTTCCGTTAATTGTAAATAATAATACTATTGCTATTATAAAAGATAGTATCTTCATTGAAAGATTAGATTGTAACATACGATCTAAAAAAAGATTTAAAGAATTTACTGATTTATATACAAATTCAAATGACTTATCTTTTACATTTAGTAATTCCTCATTAGGCTTTATTGTTGGTTGTTTGTCTGATTTTTTATTTTCTGATTTTTGACGATTTATAAAATTTAAAAAGAAATCTGTAGTTGTGTCTTTTTTTATTGATGGCTTTTGATTATCTTTTTTTGACATCATTTTCACCACCTTTTTCTTTTGCTTTAAACCAATTTAACTCATTAACTAAAGATGCTCGTAATTCTTTTCTCGGTATTTTACGCAATTTACCATCTTTAGCAAATGATATAGTCCCTGTTTCTTCTGATACTACAACCGTTAAAGAATCAGTTATTTCGCTTATTCCAAGAGCAGCTCGATGTCTTGCTCCATATAACGGACTAAGTTCTTGATTAGTAGGTGGATAAAAAGCTGCAGCACAAACAACTCGATCATCTTTAATAATCGTAGCACCATCATGTAACGGTGTTCCTTCCCAAAATATTGTTGTAAAAAGTTCAGCTTTAATATCTGCATTTATTTTAGTTCCAGTATTTATATAATCAATTAAAGATTGACCGCATTCGAATGTAATTAATGCCCCCGTTTGATCTTCTGATAATTTAGTTATTGCACTAACTAATTCATCCATTAACCTCTCTTTTTCATCATCTGATAATTTATCATGATTAGGCTCTAGTTTAGTTCGCCCCATCTTCTCTAATAATCCTCTAATTTCAGGTTGGAATACAACAATAATAGCAACTACGCCCCATGTCAATACAATATCCACTAAATAATCCATTACACTTAATCCTAGCAAACTTGTAAACATTTTTAAGATTAATATCAATAAAACACCTTTAAATAATTGCATTGTGCGCATATTTTGTTTCATCATCGAAATTAATACATAGATTACATACCATACCAATATTAAATCAATAATTGTTCTAACAACATTAAATATTGAACTTAAATTAAATGTAACTGTTGAAATTGTTGTCATTATTAATACCACCCACTTTCACGATTTATTATAACATTATCATATTCAAAATAAAAACCATTTAGTGTATATTTAATTTTCTTTAATAGAATAAATTATATTTTTTTTGACATTAAATTATATTTTTTTTAATTTTTTTTTAATTTTCTTGAAAATACTGTTAAAAGGAGTAATATATATATAGGAAAAAGGAGAATATTATGGATAAAAAATTTATTGTTGAAACCTCAGCAAGACATATTCATTTATCGCAAGAGGATTTAGAAACGCTATTTGGAAAAGGATATCAATTGACAAACAAAAAAGATTTATCTCAACCAGGACAATTTGCATGTGAAGAAAAAGTTACAGTTGTTGGTACTAAAGGGGAACAAAAAATGTCTGTTTTAGGACCTGTTCGTAAAACTACTCAAGTTGAATTATCTTTAACTGATGCTCGTTCATTAGGACTTAAAGCTAATATTAGAGAATCAGGTGATATTGAAGGAACTGAAGGATGTAAATTAGTTGGTCCTGCAGGTGAGGTAGTACTTTCTTGTGGTGTAATTGCTGCAAAAAGACATATTCATATGACACCTGCTGATGCTGAAGAATTTGGAGTTGTTGATAAAGAAATTGTTAATGTTAAAATTGATACTGATGATCGCTCATTGATCTTTGGTGATGTGGTTTGTCGTGTAAGTGAAAATTATGCTACTGCAATGCATATTGATACTGATGAATCTAATGCTGCTGGTTGTGGTAGAGAAGTATATGGAATTATCATTAAATAAAAAGCCTTTTGGCTTTTTTATTTTATTAACATATTGTCGAATTATGCTATAATGTTTTTAGGTGATAGATATGAAATTATTTAATACTTTTAGTAATACAAAAAAAGCAATAGGAGGAATTATACTAATTCTACTGCTTATGATATTAATTTTTTTTGCTGGCACGAGATATGCTAAAAAAAATAGTAACCCAGAAATTACTTCAACTGCTTTAACTCAACAATTGCAGGAAATTGAAGAACTTGCTACTATATCATATAATTATACTAAAGTTGGCGAATTTTCTGATAGTTTAAAGTTTAATGGATGGAATATTCCACTTACTGAAAAAAGCTTTTTAATTACTTATGATGGTAAATTGAAAGCAGGTATTAAAATGGAGGAAATTGAAGTAGCTATTAATTCAAATAAAATAATCGTTTCAATTCCTGAAATTGAAATATTAAGTAATGAAATTGATGAAAATAGTATTGAAGTCTATGATGAATCTAAAAATGTTTTTAATCCTATTTCAATAAATGATTATGCTACTTTCGCTAAAAAACAAAAAGAACTAGTAGCTGCAGAGGCAATTGAAAATGGTTTATTAAGTGAAGCAGCAACTAAAACTCAAAATGTAATAAAAAAATATTTAAATGTTATTCCTAGTGTTAATGAAAATTTTGATATTGAGGTTAAATTTTTAGAAACAAAAAATGGTCAATGACCATTTTTTTATTTATTAACTGCATTTTTTAAAGCGCTGCTAGCTTTAAATGCTGGTGCTTTACTAGCTGAAATAGTCATCGTTTCTCCAGTTCTTGGATTACGTCCTGTTCTTTCTCCTCTTTCTCTAATTTCAAAATTTCCAAATCCTTTTAATGATACTTTTTCATTTTTTACTAAGGCGTCTGTTACTACTTCAATAAATGAATTAATAACTTTATCTACATCTGTTTTTGTCATATTTGTGTTTGAAGCAATTGCTTCCACTAATTCAGTTTTATTCATCTTAATTTCTCCAATCTTTTTATTATAGGAAGTAATCCTACACTCATTATATTACTTATCATTATTGATTACAAGTTATAATCTTTTGCATATTGTTTGATAGTTTTTATAAAATTATCAACATCTTTTTTTTGAGTAGCCCACGATGTAACTAAACGAATACAATAATGATTTTCATCAATTTTATTCATTATATTAAAAGAATATTCACGTTGTAATTTTATTATTAAATCGTTTGGTAAAATAGGAAATACTTGATTACTTAAGGAATTAACATACATATCATAATCTTTAAGTCCTTCTCTTAAAATATCAGCCATTTTATTTTCATGTATTCCAATTTCCAAATAAAGATTATTACTAAATAATTCTTTAAATTGTATTCCTAGTAACCACCCTTTTGCTAGCATTGCACCTCTTTGTTTAATATTGTATCTAAAATCATTTTTTAAGTTATCATTTACAATAACTAAACATTCTCCAAATAATGCTCCCATTTTTGTCCCACCTATATAAAAAGCATCACTATAATTAGATAAATCTTTTAATGTAGGAGTTCCATTTATTGCAAGTGCACTTCCAAGTCTTGCTCCATCAACGTATAAATATAAGTTATTCTTTTTACAAAAAGAGTAAATTTCTTTTAATTCCTCTACTGTATATACAGTTCCATATTCTGTAGTTTGTGAAATATAGACCATCTTAGGTTGTACCATGTGTTCATCTTGATGTTCTTCAATTATTTCCTTTATTATTTCTATCGTTAATTTTCCATCTTTATGTACTTTTGTGAGTACTTTATGTCCTGTAGCTTCAATTGCTCCAGTTTCATGAACATTTATATGTCCGCTATCTACAGCAATTACAGCTTGATATGGTTTTAATGCTGAAGCTATAAATGTTGCATTAGTTTGTGTTCCTCCTACAAGATAATGTACATCTACATTATCATTTTCCATTAGTTTTTTTAAGATATTTGTTGCTTCATAACAATATTTATCTAATCCATATCCTGTATTTTGTTCATTGTTTATTTTTGACAATGCTTCTAATATTTTATAATGTGCTCCCTCACTATAATCATTTGTAAAACTATACATGCTTATCCTCCTATCTTCTTGAATACAAAATTCCATAACGAACATATAATAAATCAAGATATGTTTTCATTGTTGTTGTTCCTGATAAAGATGATTCCGTAAAATTGCTTTCTTGGCCATGAATAATAAATGTTCGATCAGCTAATTTAATTACTTCACTTTGCTTATTCATTGTTATTAAAATTACTTGAGCTCCTCGATTTTTAATTGACCTAATTAATTCTCCTACCGGCATCATCCGAGCTCGTACAGATAACACAATTGCTACACTGTTTTTATCTAGTAGCTCAATTCTTTGGCTATCATCTCCACGATCAGAAAATGCATAAGAAAATTTGCCTAATTTTACTAATTTAAATTGAATATCAGACGCTAATATTTTGTTGAATTGAAAACCAAAAAAGTGTAATTTTTTTGCATTATATATAATATCACATAAATGATCTATTTCGTGAATATTAACATATTGTTTACTTTCTTTTAATGAATCAATAGATAAATCATATACCATATCTATGCACTTTGATGGTTCATTATGAATTTCACCTAAATTCTGTGAATTTAATTTGATTTCATGATTTGCTTGTCTTAATCCAGATTCTACTTCTTTTTTAAACTCAGCAAAATTATCGCATTTTAAAGCCTTACAAAAACGGGATATTGTTGCGGGTGATGTATAACATAAATCTGCTAATTCATTAATACTTATATTTGGTATTTTTTCAATGTTATTTAATACTTGATAACATATTGTATAATATATGCCTTGGCTATATGATGCATTTATATATGTTAACAAATTATATAAAATATCTACTTCTGTGTTTCTTTTATTATTCAAAACCTCACCTCCATACAATATTATTTTATTACTTAGTCATTTACATATTCAAAAATAAAATTTTTTAATGTATTTTTAAAATCATCTGTTTCGTTTAATTCATATAAATAATGTTCATCTTTCAAAACAAATAGTTCTTTACTTCCTCGATTTGCATTATATAATGGATACACCATATCTAATGGTACAAAATCATCATTTTTCATATGAATAAATAACGTTGGTATATCATTATGTTTTAACATTAAAGGATATGATTCTTTAATATTGATCTTTATTTCATTTTTAATTTTATGTTGAATCATTTGAATAGTTGGAAATTTCACTACTTTATAATCTTTAACAATTCGATAAGCTAATATATCATATACACTGGTATATGCCCCATCACTAATTATCGCTTTTACATTTTTTAATAAATGTTTGCTAGCAGCTTTTAATATTGTATTAGCTCCTGTTTCTTTCCCATACAAAATAATTTGATGTTCTTTACCATATTCTTTTAGCAAATAATCATTCCAACAAACTAAATCATTTACATCTTTTATACCTAATCCTCGTATATATCCATCACTTTGTCCATGAGTACACGCATCTACTAATAAGATATTCCATAAAGGATAACGGTCTTTAAAAAACGGAACATAGAGAGACATATCTTTTGCTTCTAATGCAAAAGGATGTAATATTATTAAAGTTTTTGTAGCGTTTGTTTCTTCGATTAAAATTCCTCTTAATCGAATATCTTGTTTATTTTTTATATATATATTTTTACTTTTATACTTTGTTTCTAAAATGCTTGGCTTATCATCATCTTTATGGTGGCGATAGATTATAGATTTAACAGTTCGATTAACAAACATGTTTAAAGCTCCTACCCCTGATACTAACCCTGCTAAAACCGCTAAAGAAGTAACTGTTTTTTTTCCTTTATTATTCATTTTTACCATACTCCTTGTAATTTTCCATTAATAATCTATTTATATTACTTACTTGTTCAAATGAACTCAAACGATACTCATCGTGCTCCATTCTACCCGCATAAAATCTAATTGCTTTTTCTAACTCCTCACGTATTTTTTCATGATATTCTTTAGGAAATGTGGAAATTGGAAAACAAACAAAAACAAATGTATTATAATCTTTTGAAAATAAATTAATTAATAAATCATATCCTTCACTTCTAACTATTGAATTACCAATTGCTAATTGTAAATCATGATTTGCAAATGTTAGCATATCATTCATCACAAATCTTATTACGTCCATTGATGATTCTTTAAAGGCCTCATAATTACTTTCAAAAATAGCTTTTAGATATGCAACAACAATATTTTTATCTTTATTATTATCCTGAAGATAATTATCTACATATTTAAAAATTGCTTTAGTTACTTTGTAATGTGATAATACTAAATTTCCAAAATCGGTCATAATTGCAAAGGCAAATCTTTGAGATGTACATAATTTCCAAATTGCTTCTAATAAACTTTCTTTAACTTGATCATAAAAAACATCAAGTTTTTCGAATACCATTCTAATAATTTTTCTAAAATAATATAAATGAAATTGATATTGCGTATCTAAATATTTTGCTGTCGTTCCATCCCATTCATATTCATATAAAATTTTATCAAGTAACAAATTAACTGAATCAATAAATTTTCTATAATTTTCCATTTTTACCAGCTTTTCTAAATATGGCATAAAAATTTCATAAAATTCATCTATTGTTTCCTGATTAATTCCTCGATGATACTCTAAATAATCAAGAATATTTCGATAATCTAATGGTTCTAGCATTATTTCTTTATTTTTACAATCTATATACTCTTGAAAATCATCACACTTTAAAAGTGTATGATATTCATTAAAATATAATATTTGCTTTAATGCATCTTTAATAATATACTCTTCTTCCTGTTCATGAAGATCTACTGAAAATATACTTCTTATTTTTGAACCAGAATAATCTAATGTTAAAAATACATTAATTTCCCTAAATTGAGTATCTCGAATATAATAATGAAATTTATGTTCATACTGTTTTGTTTGAACACAACTATGGCAACGATACTTTCCTTGATAATTACTTCTATGTTCTGATAAATATTTATGAATACAGGCATGCACCATATTTTCACCCCCTTTATAGGAACATTTTACCACTTATAATTAAATATTAAAACTAATAAAAATTCTGATCTAATCCATTAATCTTTATGTTTTTGATTACCAATTTAATGTTATAATTATATTATAAACAGTTTTTTTAAATAATATGCTTTTTACCACATATATTTTTCATTCAAAATATTTCAATCCTTTTTAGTCATAGAATACTTCATATAAATATAATCCTTGTGGTTTTGCTTTAAATAAACATTTCTCTCTCCCTTTACTATCTAAAAGTTCTTGTAACCTTTTTTTTGTTACTCTTTTAGCACCCACTTGTATCAAACCACCAACAATATGTCTTACCATATAACGTCTAAAACCATTTCCCACTATGGTAAAGGTTATAATTCCATTGTTATCTTCGATTAATATTTTATATAATTCTCTAATTGTATTCCCATATTGATCGTAACTACAAAATGATGCAAAGTCATGCTCTCCTATAAAAATACTTGCAGCATCTTTCATTAATTCTAAATCTAGTGGCCTACCATATTGATATATATAATTTGTTTCAAAAGGGCTATATTCTTTTGTACTTAATAAATAACGATACTCTTTTTTTGTTGCACTATATCTACTATGAAAATCTTCACTTACAAATAATGTCTCCAATATATATATATCATTTGGTAAAAAGTGATTTATCGCTCTCTTCCATTGTTTTTCCGGCATTTGTCTTAATGTGTCAAAATGAAAAACTTGTTTATTTCCATGCACTTTAGCATCAGTTCTGCCAGATGCATGAATCGTTATTTCTTCTTCACAAATCCTTTTTAATGCTTTTTGAATTTCTCCCTGAACAGTTCTTAATTTATTTTGAATTTGAAAACCATAAAATTTACTACCGTCGTAACTAACTATACATTTTACTCTAACCATTACAATGTAAAACTAAGTGTTATAACACACCCTGAAACCATAATAGTAAAAATAAACGCTACAGTATCAGTTTTTCTCCATTTTAATGTTTTATAGCGTGTTCTTGCAGCTTCTGGATTATAGTTACGACTTTCCATTGCATTTGCCAAATCCTCTGCACGCTGAAATGCTGATATAAACAATGGTATAATCAGCGAAACAATGGCTTTTATTTTATCAGTCAATTTTCCCTCGCTGAAATCTACACCTCTACTTGCTTGTGCTTTCATTATTCTTTTTGCTTCATCTAATAAATCAGGGATAAATCTTAATGCAATAGAAATCATCATTGCAAGTTCGTGAGATGGAAATCCAATTTTTTTTAATGGATTCAAAAGATCTTCGATTGCAAGTGTAAGATCAAGTGGTTTTGTTGAAGAAGTTAAAATTGTAGTCATTGTAATTATTAAAACTAACCTAATAAATATATATGCTGATTGTAGTAATGCATCAGCATATACTTTTATAAAGCCTATACTAAATAACAGTTTTCCTGTTTTAATTAAAAAAATATTAAATATCATTAAAAATATCATCATAAACAACATAGGTTTTACTGCTTTTAATATGTGTTTTACGTTAATATTTGAAATAATTGTTGTTATTAGCGCAAATATAGCCATAATAACATACCCTGCTAAGCCTGCATCAAAAAATATTGCAATTAAAAATAATACTAACGATAATATTTTTAATCTTGGATCTAATTGATGAATTATTGAATTAATTGGAATATATTTACCAAATGTCATATTATCCATTTAACTCACCACCTATAGCTTTTATAAGTTCATCAATATTATTAATTGATGAGTTAATATTAAATCCGCCTTCATTTAATTGTAAAATAAAATCTGTAATAATTGGTAAATCAATTCCTAATCCATTTAAATATTCACTATCTTTAAAAATATTTTTGACAGAATCTTGCTTTTCTACTTTTCCATGATTCATTACAACAACTTCATCGCAATACTGTAAAACATGATTCATATCATGAGTCACAAGAATAATTGTTTTTCCAAATTTATTTATTTTTTTAAATAAATTCATCATTTCGTTTGCTCCTTGTGGATCTAATCCTGCTGTCGGTTCGTCAAGAATTAAAATATCAGGATCTAATGCCAAAATTCCGGCAATTGCAACTCTTCTTTTTTGTCCACCTGATAAATCGAATGGTGATTTATTTAAATAGGTTTCATCTAACCCTACAATTTTTATAACTTCTTTTGCAATTTGTTTAGCATCATCTTCACTAATTCCAAAATTTACTGGTCCAAAAATAATATCTTTTTCAATAGTTTCTTCAAATAATTGATATTCAGGAAATTGAAAAACTAGTCCTGCCTTTTTTCTTAAGATTTTAAGTCCACTAGGTTTCTTTGCTGGTGTAACTTGATACCCATCAATTTCAATATTTCCACTGGTAGGAAGAAGTAATGCATTAATATGTTGAATCAGCGTACTTTTTCCACTTCCGGTCTGCCCTATGACTGCAGTAAAGCTACCTTTTTTAATATTTAAATTTACCCCTTTTAAAGCATGATATGCAAATGGCGTATCTTCACCATATATATGCTCTACTTCTTTGAATGTAATTGACATAATTCTTTTACTAATTCCTCCATATCTAAAGTTCTATTAGTTTCAATATTTATCTTTCTTAAACTATTTGCCACCTTTAATGCAAAAGGAATATCTAACTCATATTTAATTAAATTTTTTTCATCGCTTAATATCTCTTGAGGTCTTCCTATTGCCATAACTTTACCATTATTCATAACAATAATACGATCTGCATTTTTGGCTTCTTCAATATCATGAGTAATTGATATAATTGTCATTGTTTTTTCTTTATTTAATCTTCTTACTAAATTATTTATTTCTCGCTTTCCTATAGGATCCAACATACTTGTTGCTTCATCTAAAATAATTATTTTAGGATTCATTGCTAATATACCCGCAATTGCAACACGCTGTTTTTGACCTCCAGATAATTTTGTTGGTTCATGATCTAAAAAATCTTGCATATCAACTTTACTAGCAAAATTATTTATTATTTCATCCATCTGATTTTGAGGAACGCAGTTATTTTCTAAACCAAACGCTATATCATCTCGAACAGTGGCTCCAATAAATTGATTATCCGGATTTTGAAATACAATTCCAATATTATCACGAACTTTGTATAAATTTTCTAAAGTTAATTCAATTCCATCAACTATAATTGTTCCGCTTAATTTTTCTAAAAGTCCAATAAGTAATTTTGCTATTGTACTTTTACCACTACCATTATGACCTAAAATAGTTATATATTCACCTTCAAATATATCAAAACTTACATTATCTATGGTTTTGATTCCTTTTTTATATTCAAATGATAAATTTTTTATTTGAATAATCTCTTCCATTTCTTTCACCACCTATTCTACTTTTTATCATTCTATATTTAATAAATATTTTAGTCAAGTAAAAAGAAAAAGACCCTAGGGTCTTTAAATTATTAAATTAATGTTATGATTGCCATTGGGGCATTGTCACCTTTACGATTGTATGTCTTTAAGATACGTGTGTATCCACCATTTACATCTTTGTACTTAGGTGCTACATCATCAAATAATTTTTGTACAGCAGTTTTACCAGTTGCTTCATCAATTACATTATGTAATACAGCAGCAGCTTGACGTCTTGCATGTAAGTCACCACGTTTACCTAAAGTAATTAATTCTTCAACAACAGAACGAACTTCTTTAGCTCTAGTTTCTGTTGTTTCTAATTTACCGTACATAATTACTTCTGTTGCTAGAGAACGTAACATTGATTTTCTAATATCAGAAGTACGTCCTAATTTTCTATTTTTAGCCATGAGATTAGTGCTCCTTCCTTCGTATTTGCGAATTAATCAATAGGTTTAAACCCTAACCCTAATTCAACTAATTTTTCTTTTACTTCTTTTAATGATTTCTTACCTAAATTTCTTACTTTGATCATATCATCTTCAGATTTAGCGGCAAGATCTTGAACAGTTTGAATACCTGCTCTTTTCAAACAATTGTATGAACGTACAGATAAATCTAATTCTTCAATTGTCATATCTAATACTTTATTACTTGTATCATTTTGAGCCTCAGACATAACTTCCATATTAACTGCCATATCTGTTAACTCTACAAACATATTTAAATGTTCCACTAAAATCTTAGCAGCTAATGAAATAGCTTCATAAGGTTTTAGTGCTCCATTAGTCTCTATTTCTAATGTCAGTTGATCATATTTTGCGCTTTCACCAACTCTTGTTGGTTCAACAGCATAAGATACTCGTTCAACTGGTGAAAAAATTGAATCCGTTGGAATAATACCAATTGTATTAATATCTTTCTTATTTTGATCAGCACTTACATATCCACGATCTTTTTTTGCATATAATTCCATGTATAAGTGAGCACCTTGAGCAACATGAGCTATTACCAAATCATTTGAGATCATTGTTACTTCAGAAGGGCATTGAATATCAGCACCTGTTACAGTAGCAGGTCCTTCAACATCAATAATCATTGTTGCCGATTCATCACTATCTACATCAAAAACTAACTTTTTAAGATTTAAGATAATTGATGTAACATCTTCGACAACACCATCAACTGCAGAAAATTCATGAATTGCTCCTTGAACTTTAATTGCATAAACAGCAGATCCAGGTAAAGAAGATAAAAGAACTCGACGAAGTGAATTCCCTAAAGTTGTTCCAAAACCTCTTTCTAAAGGTTCAATAACAAATTTACCATAATTATCTGTTTCATCATAATTAGCTATATTAAAATTTGCCTTTTCAAACTTTTGCATTTTTTCCCTCCTCACTAGGAATTATTTTTTTTGATCATACAATAATTATCCACGAGGACGTTTTGGTGGACGACATCCATTATGTGGAATTGGTGTAACATCGTTAATTGAAGTTACTTCTAATCCTGCTGCTTGTAAAGCTCTTACCGCAGCTTCACGACCAGGACCAGGACCTTTTACACATACCTCTACAGATTTTACTCCATGATCCATAGATGCTTTTGCAGCAGCTTCAGAAGCCATTTGAGCTGCAAATGGAGTAGATTTTCTAGAACCTTTAAATCCTAATGCTCCTGCACTTGACCATGTTAATACATTACCATGTTCATCAGTAATAGTTACAATAGTATTATTGAAAGTTGAATGAACATGCGCTACACCTTTTGCAATATTTTTCTTTACACGTTTTTTTCCGCGTACTTGTTTTACCTTTGCCATTCTTAGTTCAACCTCCTATCCTATTTTTTCTTTCCTGCTATTGGTTTTGCTTTTCCTTTACGAGTACGAGCATTTGTCTTAGTTTTTTGACCACGTACAGGAAGACCTTTACGGTGACGAATTCCTCTATAACTTCCAATTTCCATTAAACGTTTGATATTTAATGCAACTTCACGGCGAAGATCACCTTCAACTTTAATTGATTCTACTTCTTTTCTAATTTTACCAATTTCATCTTCAGTTAAATCTTTAACTCTAGTATTTTCATTGATACCAACTTTAGCTAAAATTTCTTGTGCTGTTGGTTTACCAATACCATAGATATAAGTTAATGAGATAACCACACGTTTATCACGTGGGATATCAACTCCAGCAATACGAGCCATTTTATTTCCTCCTAATTAACTACTAATTAACCTTGTCTTTGTTTGTGTTTAGGGTTTTCGCAAATAACCATTACGCGCCCTTTTCTTTTGATTACTCTGCATTTATCACAGATTGGTTTTACAGATGGTCTTACTTTCATCTTGTCTACCTCCTCCTGGAAGATTTAAGTTTTATTTATGTCTAAATGTAATTCGCCCACGTGTTAAATCGTATGGAGAAATTTCTACTGTAACCCTATCCCCCGGTAAAATGCGAATGTAATGCATACGGATTTTACCAGAAACGTGAGCAAGGATTTCTACTCCATTTTCTAACGCTACTTTGAACATTGCATTTGGTAATGTTTCAAGTACCGTTGCTTCTACTTCAAGAACGTCATCTTTCTTTGCCATAGATCTCAACTCCCTTTTATTAAAGTTTTGTCAAAATTTCATACCCATTATCAGTAATAACGATTGTGTGTTCATAATGTGCTGCTAAAGAACGATCTTTAGTTATAACTGTCCAATTATCTTGTAACACTTCTGTCTCACATCCACCTAAATGAGCCATTGGTTCAATTGCAAGCGTCATTCCCGCTTTTAATCGCGGTCCACGCCCAGCTTTTCCATAATTTGGAACAGGTGGATCTTCGTGAACTTCACTACCAATTCCATGACCAGTATAATCTAGAGGAGTAGTACAACCATGTTCATCAAGATAAACATATATAGCATGAGAAATATCAGATAAACGATTTCCAGGTTTTACCTGTTTTAATCCAGCATATAAAGATCCTTCACATACTTCCATTAGATGTTTGGCCTCATCACTTATTTTTCCTACTGCATATGTCCATGCACTATCTCCGTGATAACCTTTATAACAGGCACCTACATCTACTGAAATAATATCTCCCTCTTTTAAAGTTTGATTGCTAGGAATTCCATGAACCACTACCTCATTTATGGAAGTACAAACACTATTAGGAAAACCATATAAATGAAGGAACGAAGGAGTTGCATTATTGTCACGAATTACTTTTTCACAAATTTGATCTATTTGCTTTGTAGTAATTCCAGGTACAATAACTTCCTTAAGTTTCTCATGTACTAATGCAACAATTCTTCCTGCCTCTGCCATCAATTCAATTTCTCTACGATCTTTAGTAACAATCATTATTTAACCCCCAGGCTAGCTTTGATATCCTTAAAGACGTCTTCCATAGATTGATCACCATTAATATTAGTGATTTGACCTTTCATCGTATAATAATCGATTAATGGTCTAGTTTGTTTTTCATAAGTATCAAGTCTAACCTTTACAGCTTCTTCACTTTCATCAGGTCTTTGATACAATTCTCCACCACAAGCATCACAAACACCTTTAACTTTTGGTGGATTATATTCAATGTGAAAACTTGTCCCACATTCTTTACAAGTTCTTCTACCAGAAAGTCTTGGAACTAAACGATCCAATTCAATATCTAAATTAATAACTGCATCAATATTAAACTTAAATTCTTTAGCAATACTTTCTAATTCTCTAGCTTGAATAATTGTACGAGGGAACCCATCAAGAACAAATCCATTTGGAAATTCATTTTCTTGCAAGTACTCTCTTACCATTTGAATAGTATAATCATCAGGAACAAGGTGACCAAATTGCATAAAATATTTTGCAATAACACCATATTTTGTTTGTTCCTTAAGTGCTTTTCTAAAAATATCCCCTGTAGAAATATGAGTAAGTCCATACTCTTTGACTAAATTTGCAGCTTGAGTACCTTTACCAGCTCCAGGTGGACCCATTAGGATAATATTCATGTATACGCGCCCTCTTTCTTATACTATCTTCTAATATAACCGTGATATTCTTTTCTAGTTATATGCGTTTTAATTTGTCTCACTGTTTCTAACGCTACTCCAGTTACGATAATTAATCCAGTACCACCTAACGATAATGATGCATTCGCAGTTTGTGACCATATAACAGGTGTAATAATAGGAATAGCTGCAATAATACACAATGATAATGAACCAACAACTGTGATTCTATTTAAAACTTTTTTAATATAAATCTTTGTATCTTCACCAGTTCTAACCCCTGGTATAGATCCTCCATTTTTCTTTAAATCGTCACTAATTTTTTCAGCATCGATTTGTAAATTTGAATAGAAAAAAGTAAATCCAATAATCATTAAAATATATAAGACGAACCCTACTGGTTCTTGATAATTAAAAATTGTATTAATCCAATTTGTAACATCACTAGTTTCCATAAAACTAACAATTGTTCTAGGTGCTGCTAATACAGAAGAAGCAAAGATTACAGGAATAACACCTGAACTATTAATTTTAATAGGCATATGTGTTTGATCTTTAGTTCTCATTGTTGTATTAGAACTAGTTGCATAAATTATTGGTATTTTTCTTACTGCACCTTCATTGAATACAACAAAGATTACGATTGATAAATATACGACTACAAATAATGCATACCAACCAATTCCTAACCACATATCAATAGCTTTACCACTAGTATCAACTAAATTATTAAATGTTGTAATAAAACTTGTAGGTAAGTTAGATACAATACCTGTAAAGATTAATAATGAAACACCATTACCAATACCTTTATTTGTTATTTGATCTCCTAACCATACAGCTAACATACTACCTGCTATCATAACAATGACAACATAAATATATGTCCAAATACTTGAATCAGATAAAATATTATATCCAGTATCAAAAGCGTATGTTAATACGCCACCTTGCAATGCTGCTAAAAATAAAGTCACATATCGTGTAACACGATCTTTTTTCTTTTTACCTGTATTTCCTTCCTTACGCCATTGACTTAAAACAGGAATTACATCCATAGATAAAAGTTCAATAATGATAGAAGAAGTGATATAAGGTGATACCCCAAGAGAGAACAATGAAAATCTTTCTAAAGTTCCCCCACCAATTAAATTCATAATCCCAAAAATTCCATTAGTTGCATCACTAGCACTCAAAGCACCAGTGTTGACACTAGGAATAGTAATTGCAGCACCTAAACGATATACAAATAGTATTCCTAGCGTAAAAATTACTTTTTGGCGAAGTTCACCTTTTTTGAAAACATTTTTCAAAAATGTAAACATCTTAAATCACCTCAGTTTTTCCACCAGCAGCTTCAATTGAGGCAATAGCCGATTTAGAAAACTTGTGTGCTTTAACTGTAATCGCTTTTTCTAATTTACCATTACCAAGTACTTTTACACCATCTAATTCTTTTTTAATAATTCCAGCTTCTTTTAACATTTTAGGACAAACTACTGTCCCTTCTTCAAATGAATTTAATTGTTCTAAATTAACAATTGCATATTCTACTCTATTAAAGTTTGTAAATCCACGTTTTGGTAAACGCATGAACAATGGTGTTTGTCCACCTTCAAATCCTGGTTTCTTACCTCCACCAGATCTTGCTCCTTGTCCTTTTTGTCCTCTACCAGCAGTTTTACCAGTACCAGAACTTGTTCCTCTACCAACACGTTTTCTTGCTTTACGTGCACCTTCAGTGTATTGTAATTCATGTAGTTTCATCAGTTACACCTCCCTATTTTTCTTCTACTTTTACTAGGTGTTCAACAACTTTAATCATTCCTTGAATAAATTCGTTGTTTTCTTTTTCTACAGTTTTATTTAATTTTGTTAAACCTAACGCTTTAAGAGTAGCCCTTTGTTTTGGTAAACGACCAATTGGACTTTTTACAAGCGTAATCATAACTGTTTTTGCCATTCTTTACGCCCTCCTATCCAAAAATTTCTTCAATCTTTTTATCTCTTAATTCAGCAACTTGGTTCACAGTTTTTAATGAAGCTAACCCTTCCATTGTAGCTCTAACCATATTGATTGGTGTTCTAGAACCCAATGATTTAGATAAAATATCAGTATATCCAGCTAATTCTACAACAGCACGAACTGGTCCTCCAGCAATAATTCCAGTACCTTGAGACGCAGGTCTAATGAATACTCTACCTGATCCATAAATACCAGTTACATCATGAGGAATTGTTCCATGAATTAAAGGAACATTAATGACATTTCTCTTAGCATTTTCAGAAGCTTTTCTAATTGCATCAGGTACTTCATTTGCTTTTCCAGTACCAAAACCAACTCTACCTTTTCTATCACCGATTACAACTAATGCAGCGAAACGAAATTTACGTCCACCTTTAACTACTTTAGTTACACGGTTAATAGTAACAACACGTTCTTCAAATTCTTTTTCTTCTCTTCTAGCTCCATTGTTTCTTTGACCTTTTTTAGGTCCATTGTTTCTTGGTCCATTATTTCTTGGTTTACGTTGTTCCATATTGACCTCCTTCTAGAATTCTAATCCAGCCTCTCTAGCAGCTTCAGCTAGGGCTTTTACACGACCATGGTATACATATCCTCCACGATCAAATACTACTTTTTTAATATTTTTTGCAAGTGCTGCTTCAGCAACAGCTTTACCTACTGCAGTTGCAGCTGCGATATTAGAACCGTTTTCTAATTTCATATTGACACTTGATGCACTAGCTAAAGTTACACCATTTACATCATCTATAACTTGTGCATGAATATGAGCATTTGAACGGAACACGTTTAATCTTGGACATTCAGGAGTTCCGCTAATTTTAGAACGAACTCTAGCATGTCTTTTTAAACGAACATCATTACGAGATTGTAATTTTGACATCTTATTTTGCTCCTTTCAAAACTACTTCTTACCAGCAGTTTTTCCTTCTTTTCTGATAATTCTTTCATCAACATATTTAATTCCTTTACCTTTGTATGGCTCAGGTTTTCTTACTTCTCTAATTTGAGCAGCAACTTGTCCAACACGTTCTTTAGAGATTCCAGAAACAACAATTTTAGTATTTGATGGAGTTTCAATAGTAACTCCTTCTTCACCTTCGATTTCAACAGGATGAGAATATCCGATATTTAATACTAGCGTATTTCCTTTCATTTGACCACGATATCCTATCCCAACGATTTCTAATTCTTTCTTGAATCCAACGTGTACACCTTCAATCATGTTAGCAAGTAATGCTCTAGTTGTACCATGTAATTGCTTATGAGTTTTTTGTTCAGTACTTCTAGCAACAGTAATTACATTTTCTTCTTGATTAATTGTAATCACTGGTGAAAATTGTCTTACTAAAGTCCCTTTTGGACCTGTAACAGTTACTGTATTATCAGTAGCGATATTTACTGTAACTCCTTCAGGTACATTAATAATTTTATTACCGACACGTGACATCAGTTTGCACCTCCTGAATTATTGTTTTTATTACCAAATATATGCTAGAACTTCTCCACCGACTTTTTTAGCACGAGCTTCTTTATCAGTCATTAATCCTTGAGAAGTTGATAAAATTACAATTCCTAATCCATTTAACACTTTTGGGATTTCATTTACTTTTGCATATACACGTAATCCTGGTTTAGAAATTCTTTTTAAATCTGTAATTACACGTTCATTTCCTCTATATTTTAGAGTAATGACAATGTTTTTAATTGGGCCTTCACCCTCAATTTTATATCCTTTTATGAATCCTTCATTCTTTAAAATTTCAGCAATATCTACTTTTAATTTTGATACAGGCACCATTACACTTTCATGGTGTTGTCTATTTGCATTACGGATTCTTGTTAACATATCTGCAATTGGATCTGTCATAACCATTTGCTAAATCCTCCTTCCATCTGGATAAAATTACTACCAGCTTGCTTTTTTAACACCTGGAATTTCACCTTTGTAAGCTAATTCGCGGAAACAAATTCTACAAAGTTTAAATTTTCTAATTACTGAATGTGGTCTTCCACAACGTTCACAACGTGTGTATTCACGCACTTTGTATTTTTGAGGACGTTGTTGTTTCACCTTCATTGATGTTTTTGCCATATTTTGTGAGTCCTCCCTATTTCTTGAATGGCATTCCTAATTGTGCTAATAACTCATGACCTTCTTCATCAGTTTTAGCAGTAGTTACGAATACAATATCCATTCCTCTTAATTTATTTACTTTATCAAAATTGATTTCTGGGAAAATTAATTGTTCTTTAACACCTAAAGTATAATTTCCTCTTCCATCAAATGAGTTATTTGATACACCTCTAAAATCTCTTACACGTGGTAATGAGATATTAACTAATTTATCTAAAAATTCATACATTCTTTCACCACGTAAAGTTACTTTACATCCAATTGGAGCACCTTCACGTAATTTGAATCCAGCGATTGATTTTTTAGCTCTAGTGATAACTGGCTTTTGACCACTAATTAATGTTAATTCATTTACAGCTTCATCTAATAATTTAGAATTAGATACTGCATCACCTACACCAATATTTAAAACAATTTTTTCAATCTTAGGAGCTTGCATTTTTGAAGAATAATTGAATTTTTCCATTAAAGATTTAACCACTTCGTTTTGATAACGTTCCATTAAACGGTTCATTCTTTATCCTCCTATTTCTTTTTCTTTTTGTCAACTTCTGCTCCAGTTTTTCTGTTAACTCGAACTTTAATTTTTTTACCATCTTTTTCTACAAATTTATATCCAAGTTTAACAGGAGCTTTAGATTTTGAATCATAGAATGCAACATTAGAAACATGAATAGGTGCTTCTCTTGTTACAATTCCTCCTTCAGGATCTGCTTGTGAAGGTTTAATGTGCTTAGTTACCATATTAACTCCTTCAACTATTACTTTGTCTTGTTTTGCAAGAACTTGTAACACTTCACCTTGTTTTCCTTTATCTTTACCTGCGATAACTACTACAGTATCACCTACATGGATTTTCATGTTTAAGTCCTCCTATAATACTTCTGGAGCTAATGATACAATTTTCATAAAATCTGCATCTCTTAACTCTCTTGCAACTGGTCCGAAGATACGAGTCCCTTTAGGAGACTTGTCTTCTTTTATAATTACACAAGCGTTATCATCAAATTTGATATAAGATCCATTTTCTCTACCTACACCATATTTACTTCTTACGATAACTGCTTTTACTACTTCACCTTTTTTTACAGAACCACCTGGAGCTGCTTGTTTAACTGTTGCTACAACAACATCACCAATATTACTAAATTTACGATTAGATCCTCCCAAATTGCGGATTACTAAAACTTCTTTAGCTCCAGTGTTATCAGCGACTTTAAGTCTACTTTCATTTTGGATCATTTTGGTTACCTCCTTTTAGAGTTTATATATATTAAACAGTTTCTGCTTTTTTTACAATTTCAACTAATCTGAAACGTTTTGTTGCAGATAATGGTCTTGTTGACATGATTTTTACTGTATCACCAACATTTGCGATATTTTCTTCATCATGAGCATGGAACTTAGTTGAAGATTTCATACGCTTACCATATAATTTGTGTTTTACATGTGTTTCTACTAACACTGTAATAGTTTTATCCATTTTAGTAGATACAACTGTTCCAGTGTAAACTTTACGATTGTTTCTTTCCATTGGATCTCCTCCTATTGGTTCAATTCTCTTTCTCTAATAATTGTTTTAATTCTAGCGATAGATTTACGAACCGTTCTGATACGCGCTGTGTTTTCTAAATTTCCTGTAGCTTGTTGGAAACGAAGTCCAAATAGCTCTTTTTTGTATTCTTCTACTTTAGCAAGTAAAGCAGCATTATCTAATTCTCTAATTTCTTGAACTGTCACAACTATTCACCCTTTCCAATGATTTTACATTTAATAGGTAATTTATGAGATGCAAGTCTAAGAGCTTCTCTAGCAAGTTCTTCATCAACACCTGCTACTTCAAAAAGAACTCGACCAGTTTTAACAACTGCTACCCATTCTTCTGGAGAACCTTTCCCAGATCCCATACGTACTTCTAATGGTTTTTTAGTTTTAGCTAAATGAGGGAAAATTCTAATCCATACTTTACCACCACGGTTCATACGACGATTGATAGCAATACGAGCAGCCTCAATTTGACGAGAAGTAATCCAAGCTCCTTCAGTCGCTTGTAATCCAAATTCACCAAATGATACTTGAGTTCCGCCTTTAGCTTTACCTTCGTATTTTACACGATGAGGTCTTCTGTATTTTGTTCTTTTAGGCATCAACATGATTATTTATCCCCTTTCTTTTTTTCAGGAAGGATTTCTCCCTTACAAATCCAGACTTTAACTCCTAATTTACCATAAGTAGTATCTGCTTCTGCAGTAGCATAATCAATATCAGCTCTTAAAGTATGTAGAGGAACATTTCCTTCAGAGTAACCTTCAGCACGAGCCATATCAGCTCCTCCTAAACGTCCTGAAACACTTGTTTTAATTCCTTTAGCTCCAGCTCTCATAGCTCTTTGAATAGCACGTTTTTGAACTGTTCTAAAAGAAGCACGATTTTCTAATTGTTCAGCGATGTTATTTGCAACTAATTGTGCAACAACATCAGGATTTTTAATCTCAACAATGTTAATAAACACTTGTTTATCTTTAACCATTTTACTAACTTCTTTTCTTAATGCATCAACAGCTTCACCATCTTTACCAATTACAACACCTGGTCTAGATGTGTGAACAAAGATAGTAACACGATTTTTTGATCTTTCTATTTCGACACGAGCAACAGATGCAGTTTTAAGTTTTTTTAATAAATATTCACGAATTTTAATATCTTCGTGTAATAATCCTGCAAAATCCTGATCGTTAGCATACCATCTTGAATCCCAATTACGGTTAATACCAACTCGTAATCCAACTGGACTTACTTTTTGACCCATAATCTGACCTCCTATCTTTCTTCAACCACACAAGTAATGTGGCTTGTTCTTTTCAAAATTCTTGTTCCGCTACCTTTTGCTCTAGCAGCAAATCTTTTTAATGTAGGTCCTTCATCTACATAGATTTCTTTAATATATAACTTTTCTGCTTCAACACCATTATTATAAATAGCATTTTGTGCTGCAGATTTTACAACTTTAATGATTGCAGGAGTTGCACTTTTATTTACAAATTCTAATATTCCAAGTGCTTCTTTAACTTTCTTACCTCTTACTAAATCAACAACTAATCTTGCTTTTTGAGGTGAAACACGAATCATTTTAGCTTGTGCTCTTGCTTCCATGTTTTAAATTCTCCTCTCTTTAT
Organism: Thomasclavelia spiroformis; assembly: GCA_018369555.1. GTDB lineage: Bacteria > Bacillota_I > Bacilli_A > Erysipelotrichales > Coprobacillaceae > Thomasclavelia > Thomasclavelia spiroformis_A. Next base: position 5,172 of record JAGZCC010000005.1, on the reverse strand, counting down.
TTTCCAGCTTTTTTATCATCAGCTGAATGCCCATGATAAGTTCTAGTTGGAGCAAATTCTCCTAATTTATGTCCGACCATATCTTCAGTCACATAAACTGGGATATGTTCTCTTCCATTATACACTGCAAATGTGTGCTCAATAAATTGAGGGAAGATTGTTGAACGTCTAGACCAAGTCTTAATTACTTCTTTTTTTCCTGATGCATTTAATGCTTCAACTTTTTTCATTAAATGTTCATCAACAAATGGTCCTTTTTTTAAACTACGTGCCATTATTTCTTCCTCCTCTTATTATTTAGAATTTCTACGACGTACAATTAATTTAGTAGACGCTTTCTTATTTTTTCTAGTTTTAACACCCATAGCTTTTTTACCCCAAGGTGTCATTGGTGCCTTACGACCAATAGAAGTTCTACCTTCACCACCACCATGTGGGTGATCGTTAGGATTCATTACAGAACCACGAACAGTAGGTTTAACACCTTTCCATCTCATACGTCCTGCTTTACCATAGTTAACTAATCCATGATCTTCGTTTCCAACTACACCAACAGTTGCTCTACATACTGCTAATAATTTACGAACTTCACCTGATGCTAATCTTACGATTACATATTTTTCTTCTTTACCAAGAATTTGTGCAGATACACCAGCAGAACGTGCAATTTGTCCACCTTTTCCAGGTTGCATTTCAATATTGTGAATTACTGTACCTTCAGGCATATTTCCCATAGGTAAAGCGTTTCCTACTTTAATATCTGCATTTTCACCAGAAATTATTTTACTTCCTACTTCAAGTCCTTTTGGAGCAAGAATATATCTCTTTTCACCATCTACATAATTGATTAATGCAATATTAGCAGATCTATTTGGATCATATTCAATAGTTGCTACAGTTCCAACGATATCATCTTTATTACGTTTGAAGTCAATAATACGATATTTACGCTTATGTCCTCCACCATGATGACGTGTTGTAATAACACCTTGATTATTACGCCCACCGTTTTTATTTATTTTTGCAACTAAAGATTTTTCAGGTTTTGTTGCTGTAATTTCTTCATAAGTTAATGAAGTCATATTACGTCGACCGTTTGTCACTGGCTTATAAGATTTAATTGCCATCTTTAGTTTCCTCCTAATTATCTGGAATTATTTTCCAATATTTTTTTAATTATTCCTCACCAAAATAATTGATTTTACTACCCTCCGCTAATTTAACGATAGCTTTTCTTCTACGATTAGTTTTACCTTCGTATCTACCAACTCTTTTAGTTTTAGGTTTAACATTCATAACATTAACACTAATAACTTTTACATCAAACATAGCTTCTACTGCCTGTTTAATTTCAATTTTATTAGCATTTACATCTACATCAAATGTATATTTATTTTCTTCTGCTTGAAGAGTCATTGATTTTTCAGTGAATACAGGTTTTTTTAATACATCAGTAATATGTGCCATTATCCTAATACCTCCTCAACAGATTTAATTGCAGCTTCAGTCATAATTAGTTTATCACTATTTAAAATATCATAAACATTAGCGCGTCTAGCATCTAATAATTTAACTCCTGGGATATTGTTAGCACTTCTAGCTACATTCTCATCAATTTCATCAACAATAATCAATGTTTTTGTTGGAGCATCTAAATTTGCTAAAACTTTAACCATTTCTTTTGTTTTTGGAGCATCGAATTTAATAGCTTCTAGAGCCATGAATTCGTTATCGATAATTTTAGTAGATAAAGCTGATTTAAGAGCCAATCTTCTAACTTTACGATTTAATTTAAATTTATAACTTCTAGGTGTAGGACCAAATACTACCCCACCTCCACGCCATTGTGGTGCACGAATTGATCCTTGTCTAGCTCTACCAGTACCTTTTTGTCGCCATGGTTTTTTACCACCACCACTAACTTCAGTACGATTTTTTACTTTATGTGTACCTTGTCTTAATGATGCTCTTTGTAATAAGACCATATCAAATAATGCTTGTTTGTTTGGTTCAATTCCAAATACAGCTTCATTTAATTCTAAATCCTTTACTTCAGCACCTTCTTGGTTATATACTTTAACTTTAAGCATATCGAATCCTCCTTCCCTAAATTATTCAGCTGTTTCAACTGCTGTATCAGTTGCTACATCTGCTTCTTTAGTTTCTTCTGCTGTTGGTGTAAAATCTACCAATTCATGAGCAGGGTTTACTTTACCAGCTGCTTTAATTCCAGATTTTACAATTACTAATCCTTTTTTTGGACCAGGTACTGATCCTTTGATTAATAATAAATTATTTTCTACATCAACAGCTACAATTTCTAAATTTTGAACTGTTCTTGTAACATGACCCATTTGCCCTGGTAATTTTTTACCTGGAGCGATTCTATTTGGAGCAATTGGCCCCATTGATCCTACAATTCTATGAGCACCTGAACCATGTCCTTTTGGACCGATATGTTGTCCATGTCTTTTAATAACACCTTGATAACCTTTACCTTTAGAAGTTCCAGTTACATCTACAACTTCACCAGCCACGAAGCTATCAACAGTAATTTTATCTCCAACTTCATAACTCATCATTTCGTCAAAACGAAATTCTCTGATGAAGCGCTTAGGAGCTGTGTTAGCTTTTTTTACAATACCTAATTCAGCTTTATTTGCTAATTTTTCTCTCTTATCTTCAAATCCAACTTGAATTGCTTCATATCCGTCTGTAGCAACTGTTTTCTTTTGTAAAACTACATTTTCAGTAGCTTCAACTACTGTTACTGGAATTAATAAACCATCAGTTGTGAAGACTTGAGTCATTCCAATCTTACGACCTAAGATTCCTTTCATGAGTTACACCATTTACCTTTCTTATAATTTGATTTCGATATCTACACCACTTGGTAATTCTAATCTTGTTAGAACATCTACAGTTTCTTGTGTAGGGTTTACAATATCAATTAAACGTTTGTGTGTTCTGATTTCAAATTGTTCACGTGAATCCTTATACTTGTGAACCGCTCTTAAGATTGTATAAATCTCTTTTTCTGTTGGTAGGGGTACTGGCCCTACTACTTGAGCACCAGATTTTTTAGCAGCACCGATAATTTTTTCTGCTGAGTTATCTAGAATTTTGTGATCAAATGATTTTAATCTAATTCTAATTTTGTTATTTGCCATGATTTTTCTCCTTTCAAATTCATAGGATGCGAACTACTCCATACAAATTCCCTGAAACATGCCGTCTCATGACAACGCCTTTCGGTGTTTCAGCAACCTTGCACATCTTCGTAGCCGACATGCTAATACTATCAAAAAAATGCTTTCTATGCAAGCTTTTTTTTGATTTTTTTTACCAATTATTTATTTCTAAAATGTATTTGTTAATACATATTATTTACATTTTATTTTATATAAATCAAAATTATATTTTCTGTACATTAATAATATTCTAGTATTCTATAACATCATTTTTTCTAGATGATAATTTAAAAATACTAAAACTAATTCCTTTGTCCTGCATTTTGAAACTAATCCTAGTCAAGATATGATTACAGTCAGGTAATATTAAAACCTACAACTAATAATTTATTAACATTTTTAGCCCAGGCATTTGAAGAAATCGGTGGTGTTCCTAAAGAATTGGTTATTGACAATCTTAAAGCATTTGTAGAAAAGACTCGTAAATCAGCTAATGATAAAGCTTTATTAAACAGTAAATTCGAAGAATTCTGTAAAAATTATGGTATAACACCTATGCCATATAGACCAGAAACCAAAGGGAAAACTGAAACTCAAAATAAAATAGTAGCTCAGCTTAAAAATTATAACGGTCATTATAGCGGATTATCTGATATGCATAACAAACTGAAAATAATAAATAATGAAGATAATGAACATCCTTCACAGGCAACAATGCGTCCTAGAAACTTCCTTTTAAAAAAAAGAAAAAGGTGATCTATTTCCACTACCCAGCAAAGAAATTAGAAGTTAGTATCACCTTAAATTAAATGAAGTCTATGTTACAAATAAATCACTATTCAAATATAAATACAATAGAATATATTGGAAAACGTGTTGGACTAGCGGTTCAAAACAAAGAACTTCTTATATATTTATAACGGAAAAATCATCGAAAACCATCCCATTACTAATAATAAATTTAATAAAAAAAAAGAACATGAACTTTATTATAAAAAAACAGATAAGCAGACATTTAAAGAAAGTAATCGAATAATATTAAAAGAACTGAAGAATATAATTTATGACAATGACTAATGATGTACTGGAACAATTGAATTATTTAAAGCAGAAATCAGCATATTCATATTTAAATTCATTAGTAATGAATAATGAAATAGCTGAAGAAGAACTGCATGTAATGCATAAAATACTGAATAAGAAAGTGATAGCTAACGAGGAAAATAACAGGCTTTATAATGTAAAAGTAGCAGCCTTCCCTTTTCTAAGAAAAGTTGACGATTATGATTTTAATTTTCAGCTAGGTATAAAAGGAGCAAATATAAGATCAATTATTGAATCTGATTTTTATGAAAATGCTACAAATATTGTATTTGTAGGCAATCGCAGAATTGGAAAATACACCTAGCAATAGCAATTGCATATACAGTAGCTATAAGACAAAATAGTGTATATTTTATCAAATTTAATAAATTAATCAATGTGCTTAAGCAAGAATGTAATGAAAAAACTTTAGAAAAAAAATAAGATTATTTCATAAGTATAAACTGTTAATCATTGGTGAGGGAAGATTTAATGAAATATTGCCACTAAGGGAGAAAGAATAAAAATAATAAAAAGAAGCTAAATTATTTTTCAGCTGATTGATTTAAGATATACTAAACGTTCCACTATTTTTACAAGCAATATTTTATTTGATAAATGACCATAGATTTTAGAAAATGATGAAAAGATAACTAAAGTCATATTAGTTAAAATTCCTCATTACCCATATCTATTTAATATTACAAATTCATCTTATCAAATCATAGATAAATTGAATTCTAAAAAGCTAAGAGCGACGACAAATTGATCAAATTATCTTGACTTTTATATTGCTAGCTTTAATAAAATTTTCGATTATGATTCCATCAATCTTATAACAAAAAAAGATACCGGAAGGTATCATCTTAAATAATAAAAAAAAGAACCGGCAGCTTGC